>CAMNDA010000218.1 GCA_946534745.1 uncultured Verrucomicrobiota bacterium
CCGGGAGGCGGTAGAGGGCGCCGTCGGCGGTCGTGGCGTCCGGGCGGGCGTGGAACTGGCCGTTGACGGTCTCGCAGCCCAGGATCGTGACGTTGGGGTTGACGCCGTATTCCGGGGCGACCAGCACGCCGAGCTCCACGAACTCGTCGTCCACGGCGATGCTCGTGATCGTGAACGCGATGCCCCAGCTGACGCCGTCCCACTCGTACGTGAGGCCCCGCACCACGATGCGCGCGCCCACTCCGTGCGCGGGATCGGCCGGATCGAACCAGAGGTGGGACGTGCTGTACGCGGCCGAACGGTTGTGGGGGAATTTCAGCAGCGACGTAGAGGACATCTGGAAGTATCCCGCGACCTGCTCGTCGGACAGGGCCGAAAGGTCCAGCGTGCCGCCGGAGATGTTCACCCCGGACGACACGGGCTTGAACCGCCCCGACCCGGCCGGCGCGCCGGTGTCGACGACCGCGACGGTGCATCCGGTCAGCCAGCATTCGACGATCTCCAGCTCATGGCCGTTGAGGTCGATCGTGAGCGATTTGCCGAGCACCCCCGCGATCACCGGAGGGTCGATCACGGCGTCCCTGCCGAGCGTGATCGTGTCGCCGGCCTTCGCCGCCTGGTACGCGTTCGTCCAGCTGTCGTAGCCCGTCTCGCCGATGTAGAACATCTTGTCGCCCGGAGGAGGCACGACCTCCTCCTCGAACGTCGCCGCGAGCGTCACGTCCGCGGCGGGCATGGCGAACGTCGTGCCCGCGAGCACCGCGCCGTTCGTCGTCACCGACGCGAGCCGGTAGCCCGCCGCCGGGATCGCCGTCACCGTCACGACCGTGCCCGCGGGGATGTCGTTCGTCGCCGACGTCTCGAGCGTACCGTTCTCGCACGCCGCGATCGCGATGTCGTAGACCGGCTGGACCGGGTCGACGTACGTGTAGGTCGCGGTCGCGACCGCGCTCGGATTCATGCCTTCCGCATAGGCGCGGGCCTTGACCGTGGTCGTGGCCGCGAGCTCGATCGGGGCGGTGTATTCCGCGCTCGACGGGGACGGGGCGCTACCGTCGAGCGTGTAGCGGATCGTCGCATCCGCCGTGGCGCAGGAGAGCGTCACGGCGATCGAAGGGAAAAAAGTGCAGGAGGCCGTGCCGAAGGCCGGGGTCGCGACCGTCTCGGCCGGCGGAATCTCGCCGCCCGGGGCGATCGCCTCGATCTCGGCGTAGTAGTTCGCGACGGCGGACTCCGGCGCGCCGAACACGATCTTCAGGCCCGAGACGTTCTGCGCGAGATAGCCGAGCGCATCGTCCTCCAGCGTCGCCTCGAGCGACCCCGTCGTGATCGACGCGACGCCCGTCCTGTGCGAGTCGGGCACGCCCAGCGCCACCCAGTCGTCGCCCTGGAGGACGTAGACGTCCTTGACCGTGATGGCGTCGAAGGACGTCGTGGCCCAGCGCGTGGAGATGCGGATCTTCCCGATCGTCGTGGGCTCGGCGAAGGTCCAGACCGCGGCCGAGTCCTCCTGGAACCCGACGACCTCCGTCTGCGAGCCGGCGCCGGTGTCGCCCGTGATGTCCACGGGGATCCTGCCGTCGGTCAGCTTGGCCATGTCCTTGGAGCCGATGTACGAGAGATTCCCCGAGTACGAGGCGGTCGCGCCCGCGAGCAGGTTCTCCCCGAGCGGCGCCCACGCGGACGGCTCGTACGCCCCGTTGGTCCACTGCGGATCCGGTTCCGGCGCCGGGGGCTCGCCAAGCGTGTAGGTCGCGCTGGCGATGTCGCTCGGGTCCTTGTTCTCGGCGAAGGCGCGGGCCCTGACGGTCGTCGTGGCGGAGAGCGCGATCGGCGCCGCGTAGGCCGCGCTCGTCGCGGTCGGCTCGGTGCCGTCGAGCGTGTAGCGGACCGTCGCGCCGGACGTCGCGCAGGCGATCGTCACGTTGGTCGACGGCGAGAAGTAGCAGGATCCCGGCGTCAGCACGGGATCCGCGACCTTCGGGGACGCGTCCGGGTCCTCGACCGCCTGCGGCGCGACGGGCGACATCGGGAGCCCGGCACCGTTGTAGAGGTTGAGGCGCTGGCCGTCCTCCAGCTCGGTCTCGCGGGTGGTGCTCCAATAGCCGTAGTGGAACGTCGTCGGGCTGGCGATGCCCTCCGCGCGCAGGACGACGGTCTCGCCCTCGACGGTCGCGACGGCGTCCTTCCAGACGCCGTCCGCGCCGCAGATCGCGAAGCCGCGAATCGGGTCCGAGCCCTTCTTCACCCAGCGGCTCAACTCGATCGCCGTGGCCGGCTTCATCCGGCCGGCCGTGAGCCCCTGCGCCGTGCCGGACTCGAAGAAGACGCGGACGGAGCCGTCCGCTTCGCGCACCGCGCGGGTGAAGACCGGACCTTCCGCCCGGAGGTCCGCCTCGCCGTAGATGTCCCGGCGCGCGAGGAGCGAGAGGCGTCGACCGACGAAGTTCTTGTCGGTCGGATGGAGGTCGCCCGCGCTCAGGCACTTGACGCAGTCGACGATGGTGACGAGGCCGTGCGTGCCCTTGTCGGACCGGTCCCAGAGCCGCTGGGCCTCGCGGATGCGCACGTAGTTCGATTCGTAGGGATCCTCGGTCGGGGCGGGATAGTGGTCGATGGAGTCGAGATTCGGCCCGTAGTAGCCGGCCGTGCCGATCTGCACGGCGTAGAACGGCAGGGCGCCGCCC
>CAMNDA010000219.1 GCA_946534745.1 uncultured Verrucomicrobiota bacterium
CCCCGCCACGAAAGCCGGCGGAGGAGATCACCGGATGAGCAACAGCGTCTCGGCGTGCTTGAGCTGGATCAGCCAGTTCTTGTTGCTTCCGGACGACGCGGTCAGCCAGCCGAGGACGTCGACGCCGGGGTAGTCCGGCATCCCGTGCAGGTAGACGGCCGGGTAGTCCGGGAGCGCCTTGTCCGATTCCGCGAGCGGGATGAAGTCGTCCGACGCCGTCCACTTCGGGAAGCGCTTGGCGTCGACCACGAGGAAGAAGCGGCGGCCGTTGCCGCCTAGCGGATCGAGGGCCTCGCTCCCCGCGAACGTCGGCTTGTCCCCGAGGAAGACGTAGATCTGGTTCCAGCCGTTGTAGCCCTTGAACGCCGCGTCGTTGACGGTCGCGAGCGTCTTCGGGAAGGTGACGGGGTAGTGCGTGGTGCCGTCCGTCCCGATTGCCTTGAAGCCGAAGAAGGCCCGGGTGCCGACGAACGTGAAGGTGGCCTTGGAGAAATCGAGGGCGTGGTTCAGGCGCAGCTCGCGGAAGGCATCGCTGCCGAGGGTTTGGAGCCGCATCGCGGAGGGCGAGATCGTCCGAAGGTTGCCGCACTGGTAGAAGACGCCCGATCCGCCGTTCGCGATGGTGTGGATGCCCGGCGAGAAGACGGCGTTGGTGAGCGCGCCGCAATGGTAGAAGCAGGAAACGCCGAGGGAGACGACCGAGGGGGCGAGGACGTCCCGGACGCCGTCCACGTTCTCGAACGTGCACTGCGGCAGGTCCGTGACGTCGTCCGGAACGCGAATCCGCCCCTCGACGCGGTCGCCGCCGCGCTTCCACATCGTCGCGAGCGCCGTGCACTGCGAGAAGGCGTGGCGGGGTCCGAAGGACGCGAAGCCGGCGCCGAGCTCGACTTCCGCCAGGTTGGAGGCGTACTGGAAGCATTCCTGCCCGAGGTTTTCCACGCTGTCCGGGAAGTGGATTTCGACGAGATCCCTGTTGCCGTTGAACGCGCGGTAGAAGATGGAGGTCGGCTCCAGTCCGGTGTCCGTGTCGAGCGTCGTCATGTCGAGGACGCCGTTCTGCGCGATCTGCTTCGGCGCGAGGTGGACGACGCCGCCCGCGGTGAAGACGTGGACCTCGTTCTCGCCGTCCGTGGCGACGGTCGTCTCGACGGTCTGGTTGTTGTCGAGCGTCTTGTAGGAGCTTTTTCCGCTGATCCACCAGACGAGGTCGGGGTCGATGCTGAAGAGCCAGTTCCCCGTCGTGCCGTCGGTGCCGAGCGTCGTGCGGCCGAACATCGAAGGGCCGACATAGTCGGGGTCCGCCTTCATCGCGTCGGTCGCGCGGGTGTAGCCGGACGCCTGCCATGCGGCGAGGTTCTCGTAATCGACGCGGACGACGTAGCGCGAGCCGGCGGCGTCGGCCGGCGGCTGGAGCGCGAGCGCGCCGAAGGACGGCGGCGTCCCCGCGAAGGAGACGTTCGCGCCGGGCGCGAGGTTCTTGAAGGCGGTCGCGCCGACGTCCGTCACGGTCGCGGGGAGCTTCACGAGCGCGACATGCGTGCAGTTCTCGAAGAGCGAGTCGGGAATGGCGGCGATGGAGGTCCCGGAGAAGTCGATCGTCTGAGAAATCGCCGTGCCGCGGAAGGCCGCCGCGCCGTAGGAGGAGAGCGCGGCGATGTCGACGGAGAATGTCGCGCTCGCGAGGGACGAGCAGCCGTCGAACGCGCGGGCGGGGACGGACGAGAGGCCGGGCGCGGCGAAGGACGTCAGGGAGTCGCATCCCGCGAAGACCGCCTCCGGGAGCGTCGTCGCCGAGGCGGGCAGGACGAGCGCGCCCGCCGTCACGGACTGCGACGAGAGCCCGAGCTTGGAGAGCGCGGAGCAGTCCTCGAAGGCTCCCGCGCCGACGTCATTCCACGAGAACGTGCCGGCCAGGACGCACGTCGCGAGCGCCGTGCAGTTGCTGAACGCATGAGCGCCGACGGCGTCCGCGCCGGCGGGGAGCTTCACGCCCGAGAGCTTCTGGCAGTCCGCGAACGCTCCCTCCGCGAGGCCGGCGAGCGGCAGGTCCGTGTCGTCCTCTATCTGCCCGAGGTCGAGCGACTCCGCCACGGGGGCGGTGCACGAGAGGCAGCGCGCGAGATAGCCGCCGGCGCCGTTCGGGGTGAGCGACAGCGTCCAGTAGCCGTTCGTCGAAGCGATGGTCACGACGCCGGCCCCGTCCGTCCCGACCACCTCCCAGTAGGTAGGCCCCTTCGGGAGGTTCTCCTGCACGACCCAGTTCCAGCGGCCGCTCTGCTTCACGCCGAGCGTGGACTTGCCGAGCGTCTGCGGTCCGGGATAGGAACTTTCATTCAGCAATGACGGATCGTCCTCCACGGACGTGAAGCCCGTCCCCTTCCAGCTCGGGCACTTGCGGGCGTCGACGTAGAGGACGTTGTGGGTGGAGGCGTAGCGCGGTTCGAGCGCGCGTTCGCCGACCGACGACGGAGCCTCGCCGAGAAAGCGGATCCGGACGATGGACGTGCGGCCGTTCTGCTGCATGTCGAACGCCTGGGAGCCGAGCGTCTTGAGCGTCGCGGGCAGAACGATCCGGCAACCCTCCTTCAGCTGGATGCCGTAGAAGGCCGTCGACTGGATCTCGGTGAACGTCGAGGCGGAGAAGTCGAGGTCGTGGTCGAGCGGCAGCTCGCGGAAGCAGCTCTGGCCGACTGCGGCCGTGAGCGCCATGTTCGACGGGAAGAACGACGAGAGGACCCAGTCCTTGTAGAACGCGCCGGCCTGGCTGCCGCTCGACACGGAGTAGAGCTCCGGCGAGAGCTCGACCGACTCGAGAAGGGAGCACTCGTAGACGCCCGCCTGTCCGACGGTCTTCACGCCGCGGGCGACGAGGTGGAGGATCGAGCTGCACGTCTCGAAGGTGTAGTTCGGGATGGACGTCACCACGTCCGGCAAATGGACCGTTCCCGGCACCGGCGTCTCGCCGCGCGTGTAGACGGTTGCGAGCGCGCCGCACTGGCTGAAGCCGTGGGTCGAGGCGAACTTGGTGAACCCCGTCCCGAGCATGACGTTCGTCAGTGCCGAGCATCCGTGGAAGCTGTCCTGGCCGATCGACGTCACCTCGTCCGGAAGACGGAGCTCGGCGAGGCCGGTCTTGAGCGCGGCGACGTTCTGCCCGCGGAAGCCGCTGCCCGCGATTTCCGTGCAGCGGTAGGTCTTGCCCTCCGCCTCAAGGTCCGCGTTGAGCGTCGTCATGTCAAGGAGGGTCGTCGCGCCGTCGGTGGAGACGAACACGGCCGATTTCTTGTTGTTCAGCTTGATCGTCCAGTGCCCGTCGGAGACCTCCGGCGTGCTCCCGTCGTTCGTGACGGTCCACGTGGCGAAGGCGGGCAGCGCGAGCGCGCAGAGCGCGAGGAGGGTCAGTTTCTTCATGGGATCTCCGGGGAAGGAAGGAGGGTTGAAGCGGTTGAAGTGGGAACGGGGCCAAGTATATTGCACCGCCCCGGCGCCGCACAAGGTACAAAAATGTATTGTTCGACAAGTATAATTCTGCAATTTGTCTTGCCTTGCGGCTTCTTTGGCGCTAGAATTCTGCGCCATGGAAAGGCATTCGATGGAAAAGCCGTCGTCCCGGACGTTCCAGGTGGTTCTCGACATCAACGCGGTCTCCTACGTCATGCGGAACGTGCTGAACGGAATCCTGCGATTCGTGCGCGACGCCCGGGACTGGTCCCCGGTGGCGATCGAAAGCGGCCTGGTCGAAACGATTTCGACGGAGACGCCCTTCGACGGGGCCATCGTCAACGGGCTAAGGAACCCCCGCCGGCGATATCGGAAGG
>CAMNDA010000220.1 GCA_946534745.1 uncultured Verrucomicrobiota bacterium
CGCCGTTCCACGGGTTGCCCGCGGCGCCGCAGCCGTTGCCGTTGCTGGCGACGGCGGCCTTGACGTCGTGCCAGCCGGTGCGCGTGGCCGTGTAGGACTTGACCGTCGGGGCCGTCTTGCCGCCGTCGGTCTCGGACGCGACGACCGTCCCGTCGACGCTCACCGCGGCGGAGATGAAGAAGTTCACCGCGAAGTAGTAGGTCCGGCCCTTGTCCATCCACATCTGGCCGCCGTAGGCCCACATGCGGTTGTAGTTGTCCATCGGGTACGTGGCGCCGTCATAGGGGTTGGTCCAGCTGCCCTTGGTCTGGTAGGCGGCGATCGCGCCGCGCGCGAAGGAGGCGGCGAAGCCGGATCCGTTCCACGCGGCGTTCTCGACGTCGGACTTGCCGACCGCGAGGCCCCACTGCTGGCCGTTGCCCTGGTTGTAGCCCTGCAGGAGGCCGCCCTCCCAGTGGCCCTCTCCCCAGGCGACGGTGCCGCCCGCCGTGGTCTTGAACGTGCCGGTCTTCGTCGCGCTCTTGTTCTTGTCGTTCTTGGCGGTGACGGAGTAGTAGTAGGTCGTGCCCGCGGAAAGGCCGGAAACGACGGCGACGAGCTGCGCGGGCGCGGCGGAGGCGGTCGAGAGGTTCGCGGTCGCGACGGCGGGCGAGAGCGAGGACGAGGTCGAGACGACGACCGTTCCGCCGACGGACGAGGCCTGGTGGCCGAGGAGCGAGACGTCCGCGAAGACCGTCGCTCCGGTGCGGTGCGGCGTGGCGGAGATCTCGAACGTGGGCGCGTCCGGCTGGACGGTCGCGAAGGTGCGCGTCGCGGAGACGCCGACCTTGCCGGCGTCGTTCACGGCGCGGACGCGGACGTGGTACTTCGTGCCGGGCTCGAGGCCGGTCACGTTCGCGGTGCCGCTGCCGGCGGACGTGCGGCCGGTGGCCGCCGTCAAGGAGCCGTCCGCGAAGTCGGTCGTCGTGCCCCAGTCGACGTAGACGCTCGCGTTTTTCGCGCCTTCGCCGAGCGCGGTCAGGCCCCACGAGACGGAGACGGAGGTCTGCGTGGGCGTGCCGAGCGACGCGGTCGCGGTCGGCTTGCCGACGGGCTGCGTGGAGACGCGGGCGGGAGCGGAGAGGAAGACCTTGCCGGTCGGCGAGCCGACGGCGCGGAGGCGGACGAGGTATTCCGTCTCGGGCTCGAGGCCGGAGATCGTGACGGAGCCGGACGAGGCCGAGGTCTTCGAGCCGATCGAGACGGACTTGCCGTAGCTTTCGGTCGTGCCGTATTCGAGCGAGAGCGTCGCGGACGTGTTGCCGGAGCCGAGCGAGGCGAGCGTCCACGTGACGGGGATCGTGTAGAGCGTCGTCGTCCCCGGCGCGACGGAGCCGGTCGGGCGCTGCGGGTCGATCGTCTCGAACGTCTTCGACGCGTCGTTCGAGGAGAGGCCGTTCGTGGCGCCGGTCGCGACGACGCGGACGTAGTAGAGGACGCCCGGAGAGAGGCCGGAGACCGAGAAGGACTTCGTTCCGGGGGCGGAGAAGGTCTGCGTCGCCGACGTCGCGGCGATCGAGGCGAACGACGGCGACGTCGAGACCTCGACCTTGACGCCGGCGGCGGCGTTTCCGTTGCCGACCTTGAGGATCTGCACGTCGAGCACGGCGCCGGAGCTCGTGAGGTCGGTCACCGCCACGGCGCCGATCTTCGGCGGCTTGTTCGGGACGTAGAGCGTGGTGAAGTCGGCGGCGCGGCTTTCGTAGACGAGCCCGTTCGACGCGGTCGCGACGCCGCGGACGACGTAGGTCGTGTTGTCGTCGAGGCCGTCGAACGAAACGGTCTTGGCGCCGGGCGCGGAGAAGGAGAGCGGCTTCGAATCGAGGACGTCCGCGAAGTCGCGCGTGCGGGCGAGCTGCACGGCGACCGTGGCGGAGGATGAATGGGCGCCGAGAGTGGAAAGCCCGATCTCGACCGTGGCGTCCTCCTCGCCGACCGCCGTCGCGCGGACCGAGGAGAACATCGGCGGGGAGCCGACGCCCGTGCGGAAGACGTAGACGTCCGACGTGCCCGGGAAGAACGAGAGGCGGGCGTAGTAGACCGTGTCGGGCTTGAGCCCGGTGACGTCGTAGGTCCCCGAATCGCCGGCGGTCTTCGTGCCGAGGGACTTGTCGACGACGTTCGAGTAGTAACTGAACGAGGGCGCCGAACTCACGTAGAGCTCGACCGACGACGTGGGCCGGAGCGCGCTTCCGTTGAAGGTCCACTGCATCGTGGCGGTCGTGTCGCCGACCTCGGTCGCGCAGACCGTCCCGAGCGGGCCGGTCGACTCGCCGTGGTCCGGGAGCTCCCACGCGCCGCGGTCGGGCGCGGAGCCGAGCAGTCTGGGGCGTCCGCCGAAGTCGGTCGCGAAGGGGTCGGTCTCGGCCCACTGGCAGGAACCGGAGTTGGGATTGGAGGAGTCGACCGCCCTGGAGCCGGACGGCGGCTTGCCGGGCGTGGCGGCGTCCGTCGACCAGGATTCCGGCGAAACGATGAGGACGTTGTAGGTGGCGTTGGTCGCGCTCGCGGACGGCATGTCGTTCGACGTGTGCAGGTTGTAGTAGGCGCGGTAGTCGCCGTAGCTGTAGCGCGAGGCGTATTTCGGATTGAACCCCGGATTGCAGAAGTAGCAGTTGTTGAAGTAGGTGTACGACGACTGGCTGAAGTAGCCGCCCGTGTTGCCGACGACCGTGCAGTATTCGAACCGCCCGCCGTCCGCCAGCACCTTGTAGTAGGCGCCGGAGCTGGTTGTTTCGTTGCCCATGATCACGCAGCTGCGGAGCTTCACCCAGCCCATCACGAGCGGCTGCATGTACTTGTTGCCCTGGAACAGGCAGTGCTCGACGAGGAAGTCGTAGTTCTCCGCGGACGTTCCGGAGCCCGTCCGGGCGACGACGGCGAAGTCCTTCCAGGTCGCGCCGAAACTCGAGGGTCCGCTGTTGCTGTCGCTTTCCGAGCAGTAGGTGCCGGTGAGCACGAAGCCGTCCAGCACCGCGCCCTTCGCGCCGAGGACGAGCATCGGCGAGTTGTCGGTCTGCGAAGACTGGTTGCCGATTTCGCCCGAGAGGACGGTCCTGTGCTTGATCCAGTCGCGCTCGGAGCGCTTCGTCTCGACGCCGGAGAAGCCACCGTAGAGTTTGGCGCGGGAGGGCAGGACGAAGCGCGCCTTGCGGTCGGTGCCGGTCGTGGGTTTGTAGGTCCCCTCGGCGACCCAAACTTCGGAACCGGACGGGACCGCGGCGAGGGCCGAGGCGAGCGACGGCCAGGCGTCCGCCCAGGACGAACCGTCGCCCGCGCCGGAGGCGTCCGCGTCGACGTAGTGGCGGATCGAGACGACGAAGTCCTTGTCCTTGACGAACGCGCCGGCGGCGACCGCGGAAACGGAGTGCTGCGCGGGCTCGGCCGTCACGGCGCCCTGGCCGGACGCGGGTTTCGCGACGCCGCTCCAGCCCGGAGCGACCTCAAGCGAGTAGTATCCGTCGGCGTCGGTCGTCGCGACGGCGGATCCGTCGCCGGCCGCGATGCGAAGGCCCGCGACCGCGAAGCCGTTCGCGTCCGTCACGCGGCCGCGGACCGTGCCCTTGGAGGCGTTGAAGGCGATCAGGTCGACGCCCCAGCGGTTGCCGACCACGTTCATGGCGCTTTTGCCCATCGCGACGGAAATCGTCTCGAACGCGTAGCCGGACGCGGAGGCCGTGACCGAAACCGTCGAGGAGCTCGGGACCCCGACGTAGGCCCAGATGCCCTTCGCGTTGCTCGTCGCCGTCCCGATCGTGGAGCCGCCGGAGCTCTTGACCGTCACCGTCACGCCGGAGAACGGAGTGCCGTCCGGGCGGAGGACGCGGCCCGAGACGATTTCGCCGGTCTTCTGCGGGAAGATGTTGAAGACGGTGGCCTGGAGGTAGTAGCCGCTCCAATCGTTGAAGAGGTACCAGCCGTCGGACGAACCGCCCCAGCCGAGGTTCACGTGGTAGTAGAGGGCGCCGTCCTCGAATCCGTAGCCGTCGAAGACGACCTGGTGCTCGACGGAACAGGCGTCGACGGGATAGCCGGCGTCGAAGTTCGCACAGAACATGTTCGTGATCGACGCGTGGTTGAGGGACCAGCGGAAGGCGCTCGCGTACTTGAACGTGCCGGTGATGACGTCCGTGCCCTGGTTGGCGCCGGTGCCGCCGCTGGCGTAGCTCGCGCCGTTGAGGACGCCGATGTCGAAGAGCATCGCGCCGCGGGCCTCGCGCTGCGCGTCGTTCGACGTCGAATAGGGCGTCATCGTGTCCCACTTGTAGGGTCCGCCGTTGCCGTCGCCGCCGCGCGTGGTGAGCGTCGGCCGCGTCGACGTCCCGTTCGCCGAGACGGAGACCGTGTGCGAGATCCGGCCGATGCCGGTCTGCGGCCACTTGTGGTAGTACATGATCTGGCCGAGCGCGGTCTGCACGCAGCCGCAGACGAAGTTGCTCGGCGTGTAGTAGTTCTCGCCGTTGCCGCTCTGCGACCACCGGATGTCGCCTAGGATCTTGTCGACGCGCAGGTCCGCCACGTTGCTCGGCGGCGACGCCGGGAGCTCGTCGTCCGCCGGCTCGGCCGCGGCGCGGTACTTCGCCCAGCGGGAGACGGCGTCGGACTTGAGCGCCTCGACGGCGCGGGCGTCCGGGTCCTCCTCCCCTTCCCCGGCCGCGGCCGGCGCGGGCGGCCGCGCGGCGGCGAGGTACATGCCGGAAAGCGAGCCGCGGACGAAGTGGTACGGGGGCGAGACGGGATCCCAGAGCGCCTCGTCGAGCTCGCCCTCGGCGGAGAAGCCCGCGACGGGCGCCATCCGGTCGTCCGCCGACACGAGGATCCACCCCTGCGGCTGCATCTGGAAGGCCCAGGCGAGCACGACCTCCTCGCCGTCGATCTCGGCGGAGACGGGCCGCGGCGCGCCGGCGGGGGTGCGGACGGCGCCGTCGAGCAGCTGGCCGCCCGTGTAGGAGGCGTAGCCCTTCACGAGCTCGGCCGCCCCTTCGGGCGACACCGGTGCGGCGAAGGCGGGGACGGACAGGGCGAAGCACGCCGCAAGCGGGGCGACGGCGCGGAACGAGCGGATGGAATTCATGTCGCGATTCGTTTGGAAGGGAAAGGACGATCCCTCCGGCTTTACCGGAATTGCGCGAATTATACTCCCTTCCCCTCGCGCGCGCAACCCCCGCCAAGCGGAAAACGGGGCGGACCGGGCACGTCGCCGGCGTCCGGCCTCAGGAGGAGGCCTCGCGGCGGCCGGCGAGCATGACGCCGGCGCAGAGCAGCGCCCAGAGGAGGATCGTCGCGAACATCAGCAGGCCGAGCGCGGTGGACTGCGCGCGCGGCACGGCGACGGCGTCGAGGAGCCACTGAAGCGCGTTCTCGCGCAGGCCCGCCCCGCCCGGCGTGAGCGGGAGAGCCGCGACGCCGTCCGCGAGCGGCGAGACGACCGCCATGTCGCGCAGGGGGATCCCCGCGCCGATGGCGCGCGAGAGAGCGAGCCAGCACAGGATGACCGCGCCGAAGTTCGCGAGCGACAGCGCGAACGCCGCCGCCGCCGCGCGCGGATGCCGCAGGCAGAGGCGCACGGCGCCCCACGCGCGGAGCGCGATCTCCGCGGCGCGCGCCGCCGCGCCGCCGCCGCGCGACCGGAGCCGCGCCGCGAGGGCGTCGACCGGCGCGAGCGCCAGCAGCAGCGTCGCCGCCGCGACGCCGAGCGCGAGCCACCGCACGAGCGTCCGCAGGGAGCGCAGCGCCTCCGACGCCTCGAAGAAGTCGGCGCGGAGGACCGACGCGGCCGCGAGGACGGCGACGAGGGCGAGCAGGCCGATCACGCGCTCCGCGGCGATCGAGGCGACCGCCTCCGCGCGCCGCCCCGGGCTGCGCAGCGCGATCCAAGCGGCCTTCACGAGGTCGCCGCCCGTCGCGCCGGGCGCGAGGACGTTGAAGCAGTGGCCCGTCGCGTAGAGCCGCAGCGCGTCGCGGAACGGGACCGGCAGCCGCAGCGCGCGCAGCAGCGCGAACCAGCGCAGCAGCCCGCACGAAAGCGAGACGGCGAAGAGCCCGGCGCCGAG
>CAMNDA010000221.1 GCA_946534745.1 uncultured Verrucomicrobiota bacterium
TCGACGGCGCCGGCGGTCGCGGAGCCGTAGGAGACGACCCACTGGTTCGCGGGCGCGGCCTTCGTGAGCGCCCGCGCGGGCGGCTCGTTCGGATATTCGGCGGCATAGGCGGCGCGCTGGGCGTCGGAAAGGTCGTCCCAGGGCGTGGCGTTGGAGCCGTTCGAGAGCCAGTCCGACCAGTCCGCGTCGTCGAACGGGACGATGAAGCGGACCTCGTTGTTCGGGAACCCGCCGAACGAATTGGACTTCCATGTCGGCTTCCTCGCGAGGCGGAACGTGCGGACGCCCGACAGGCCTTGGAACGTATTGTCGCCGACGGCCGTCACGTTCGTCCCGAGGAACACGGACGAGATTGCCTGGTCGTTGTAGAAGGCGGCCGAGGGAATCGACAGGGCCGCGGGCGGATCGAGAACGAGGTCGCCGGAGAGTCTCGAGCAGCCGGAGAAGGCGTTCTGTCCGATGCTGGCGACGGACGCCGGCAGGAAGGGCGCGACGGACTCGAGGGCGGAGCAACCGTTGAAGGCGGACTGCCCGATCGAGGCCAGGGTCGGGGACAGGACCGCGTTCGTCAGCGAAACGCAGCCGGCGAACGCGTTGCCGTCGATCTTCGTGACACCCCCGCCCAACGACACCGACGTGATCCCTTCGTTCTTGTAGAAGGCCGCCGGCCCGATGGTGGCCGCGGCTCCGTTCGCCGCGATCGAAAGATCGCCGCGGAGCGACGTGCAGCCGGAGAAGGCGTTCTCTCCGATCGACGCGACGGACGGCGGAAGGAACGGTTCGACGGACTCCAAGGCCGAGCATCCGTTGAAGGCGGACAATCCGATCGAGGTCAGGTTCGCGGGGAGGCGGACGCGGACCAGCGACGAGCAGCCGACGAACGTGTTGCCGTCGATCTTCGCGATGCCGTCCCCCATCGTCGCCGAAGTCAGGCCGCGGGCGTTGTAGAAGACGTGCGACCCCAGGGTGGCGGCGGTGCCGTTCGTCGCGATGAAGAGATCGCCGCGGAGGGCGTAGCAGTTATAGAAGGCGTAGGTCGCGACGCTGGCGACGGCCGCCGGGAGCAGCGGCGTCACCGTCTCGAGAGCCGTGCAGCCGTTGAACGAGCTTCCGATGGACGTGACGGCGTCGTGGAGGACGGCGTTCGTCAGGGCCGTGTCGCCTGCGAACAGGCTGTCGGCGAGCTTGACGACGCCGGGGCCGACGGCGACGGACGGCAGGGCCTTGCAGTCCTGGAAGGCGCGGCCGGACACCGTCGTCGCCACGGGCATGCCGTCGCTCGTTCCGAAGCCGACCGAGAGCGGAGAGGCGAGCCGGGTGCAGTTCTGGAAGGCGCTTTCGCCGACGGAGGCGACCGTGCTCGGCAGGAAGGGCTCGACGACGCGCAGGCGGACGCATCCGTAGAACCCTCTCGCCTCGATCGAGGCCAGCGAGGCGGGGAGTTCCACGGACTCCAGATAGGCGCAGTCCTGGAAGGAGCGGGTCCCGATCTTCGTCGTCGAGTCCCCGAAGCGGAGCCCCTTGATCTCCGCGCGGTTCTTGAAGGCGTCGGAGCCGGTCGCGACAATCGAGAAGGGGACTCCGCCGGAATTCGCGACAGGGAGGGAGAGGTCGAGAAACCCGTCGGAGCCGACCGACGAAACGCCGGAGAGTGTGAGGCTGGCGCCGGAAGCCGTGCATGCGAGCACCCACGGCGTCGCGCCCTCCTCAACGCCGAGCTCCGTCAGCGTCTTTGCGCTTGCGTCGTAGCGCCAGCCCGTCGCCGCCGCGGCCGACAGCGCGAGGAGGGAAAGGGCGGCGAGGAGAATGCGGGGAGTCGTCTTCATCGGGGAGCCTCCGTTCGGTGGCGAATAATGGCCGTTCCGCGGCGCGTTGTCAAGGAAATTGTGCACAACGTGCAAAAGTCGGAGGTTTGGACGGGCGCCTCGGGGCCCTTGAGCCTCCCGTTCGCATCCCGCGTCAGCGGACGAACAGGAGCGTGAAGTCCTTCGGGTACCACCACAGGATGTATTGCGTCCTGTTGTTGTGGTCCTTCCAGGTCCCCTTCACTTTCCGCTTTTCCGTGGGGGGGAGTTCGATGTACGTCGAGTTGTCCGACGCCCAGGCGGCCCAGTAGCCCTCGTCCTCGATCCTGAAGTGGTGCGTGATGCGGTAGTTCGCGCCTTCGTCGTAGCCCATTACGCTGTCGCTTGTGCCGATCCCCGCAGGCGGGGCGTCGGGCGTGCCGGACCACCAGATGTCGCAGAGGAGGCCCGTGTTCTTGGCGACATTCTTGAACGCCCGCGGACCGATCTTCTGCAGGCCCGCCGGAAGGACGAGGTTCGTGAGCGAGGTGCAGTTGACGAACGCCTCGCGGCCGATGTTCGTCACGGTGTTGGGGATCGTCAGCTCGCGGAGGGCCTGGCACGAGGAGAAGTTGAGCTGCCCGATGTCGGTCAGGTTCGTCGTCGCCGACATGTCCACGAATTCGAGGGCCCGGTTGTCCGTGAACGCCGATTCCGAATTGCCGAAGTTGCCGATCTGGCGGACGCTCTTCCCGAGCGTGACCCCCCGGATGCACTTGGAGCCGTCGAAGGTCTGCGTCAGCCTCGTGACGTCGTCCGGGATGGTGAATGCGTTCGTCAGAACCAGGCAGTCGCGGAAGGTGCTGGACCAGTCCTTGGCGCCGCCGCCGCCGGAAACGACGTGGCCGGAAGGCGCCGTGATGCCCGGGAGCGTCACGTTGACGAGCGTCGAGCAATTCTGGAAGTGGTTGTTCTGCCCGTAGAACGTCGCGATGGTGTCCTGGAACACGACATTGGTGAGCGCCGCGCAGCTCCCGAACGTGGCATCCTCCGAGTATCCCGCCGAATGGCCGATGGCCGCCAGCGCGGATCCCTCGGCCGTCCGGAACGACGTGATGGCGCTTTTGGCAAAATCCCCGGAGATGGCGGTGACGCCGGCGGGCAGCACCACGTCGCCGTAGAGCTTGGGACAGTTGTAGAACGTCCGGTAGAGAGCCCCGGACAGCCCCGACGGCAGGAGGTCGTTCACGTCCATTTCGAGCGCGCTGCAATTCTGGAACGCCGACGATCCGATGGTGGCGACGGTGGAGGGAATCGCGACTCGCCGCAGTTTCTTGCAGCTGTTGAACAGACTTGGCGACAGGGCCGTGAGCCCCGTCGAGGCGCTCAGGTCCGCGTTGGTCAGCGCGGAGCAGCTCTGGAACGCGTTGTTTCCGGTCGCGATCAGCTCCGCGCCGGACTTGAACCCGGTGAGGGAGGAATTGCCTTGAAAGCAACTGCCGCCGAGCTTGACGACATACCCGCCGGCAATGCCGGACGAAAGATCGACATCGCCGGCGATGTCGGCGTTGGACTTGTTGTCGCCGATGGTCAGGGTCGAACCGCTGACGGTGACGTGCTTGAGAACGAAGGTTCCGTCGGAGAGCGTCTCCGCCGACGAATCGAAGGTCCACGCGGCGCGGACGGAAGGCGACGCCCCCAACGAGAGCGCAAGGGCGGCGAAAAAGGCGGGACGGGCATGCATGGGGGTGGCGTGGGCTAGAAGGTTTCTCCTCGGCAGTAGACCGAGCGGATTGCGGCGTCCGGTGGGATCGGGCGACCGTCGAGGAAGCCGAGCAGGAGGTCGGCCGCGGCGGCGCCGTGGGCGCGGGGATCCATCTCGAGGCGCGTGAGGATCCGGGGATAGACAGGACCGAACCCGGCGTTGGCGAAGGAGACCGCGCGGAAGTCCTCCGGCGCGCGGAGGCCGGCGGCGGAAAGCGCCGCGAGCGCGCCCGAGGCGAGGAAGTCGTCCGTGAAGAGCAGCACGTCATCCGCGGGGCGCCAGCCGGCGGCGAGCCGCCGGGAGAAGCCCTCGAGGGCGAGGCGCTGGATCGCCTCGATCCGCCCGGGGCCGGGCGGCGCGGGGAACGCGAGGCGGCGGATCCGGACGCCGGCGGCCGCGAGCGCGCGGCCGGCGTCGGCGTCGCCCTCGCCGCCGCGGAAGCAGGCCTGCAGGACGCGCCGCGCGCCGCGCTCCCGGCAGTGCGCGGCGAAGTCCGCGAGCGCGGCCTCGCGGTCGAAGCGGACGAACCCCTTCGACGCGCGGAGCCCGGACGGCGCGCGGCCGATCTCGACGAACGGCACGCCGCGCAAATCGAGCAGGCGCGCCGTGCGCGGCGCGCCGGGGCAGAAGAGGACGGCGAGCGTGACACTCTGCGAGAGCGCGGCGTCGAGCGCGCCGCGGTCCGCGCCGGCGCGGCCGTCGGAGGCGGAGACGCGCGTGAAGAGGTAGCCGGCGCGGACGAACCGCTCCTGGAGGACGCCGGCGAAGACGTTGGCGTAGTAGGAGCCCTCGGCGTCGTGGAGGACGAAGAGGACGTGCCCGCGCCAGCGCGCGCGGCGGGCGCCGGTCACCATGCAGCCGAGGCCGG
>CAMNDA010000222.1 GCA_946534745.1 uncultured Verrucomicrobiota bacterium
CGGCGGAGCAGGCTGCCGAAGCCGCGCGTCGCGGTCCGTCCGGTCCGCGTCGCGCCCGTGCCGGCGGAGCCCGCGCCCAGGCCTGCGCCGGAACCGCCGCGCGCGAAACGTCGGAGCCGGATCGGCGCCTTCTTCCGCGCAATCGGCCGCGGCATCGCGTCCGCGCCCCGGGCATTCGACCGCGGCCTCGTCCGGCTGTTGCGCTGGGAGTGGAAGTTCCTTCCGGATTCGTTCGAGCGGCACGACCGCCGCGTGCGCGAGGCGTTCGCGTCCGCCGGCCGCGCGGTCGGCGGGGCCGTGGCGTTCGTGGTCTGGCTACCCGTCCGCTCCGCGGTGCTGCTGGGCCTCCTCGCGGCCAAGGCCACCGCCTTCCTCGCCTACGTGGCGATCCTGATCGTCGTCGGTGTTCTCTACATGGTCGGGGAGTCAAAGTGACGAACGAGGTAACGGACCATGATGAAGCACGGCCCATTCGAACTGTCGGACGACGGACGGACTCTGGTGAAGTGCCATGACTGGCGGATCCGCGAGGCCGTCGTGCCGGGCGGCGTCCTGACCGTCGGACCGAACGCCTTCGCCCCGTGCTGCCGCCTGGAGCGCGTGGTGCTCCCGCCCCGGCTCCGGGAGATTGGCGACCAGGCGTTCGCCTTTTGCGGCGCGCTCCGCGAAGTCGAGATTCCGGACTCCGTCCGGCGGATCGGGCGCGGGGCGTTCTGGGGCTGCGCCGGACTCGAGCGGCTGCACCTTCCGGCCGGGCTCAAGCGGCTGGAGGACGGCGTGCTGCAGGGCTGCAGGCACCTTGAGCGGCTGGATCTGCCGGATTCGCTCGAGTCCGTTTCGCCGGCGGCCCTCTCGCCCGTCCGATTTCGGATCCCGGAGACGGAGCGACGGCTGAGGGAACTCGGCTGGGATCCGGAGGCGCTCGCGGGGAGCGGCGTCCGCGAAATCGGTTCGTCGCTCTTCCTCTGGAACGGCCCCGACGACGGCACGGGAATCTTCCTCCCTCCGTCGGTCTGGGACGCCGCCCTCCTGGGCTGCGGCAACCGGAGGCGGGCGGCCGGGGAGGAGCTGGTGTGCCTGCTGGAAACGATCGGGCGCGAGTCCCGGGTCGCGCGGGAGCTCGCGGACGGCGTCCTCGCCCCGCTCAAGCCGTTCTGGGGCGGCGGGCGGTGCCGCGCGTTCCCCGAGAAGCCGCCGCCGCCGTACTATCCGGAAGCCGTGCAGGAGGCCTCGCTGCGCCTGCCCGCCCTGTTCGCCTCGACGGCGAAGGGAGACTTCCACGCGTTCGCGCTCGCGCTCCAGTCGCTCGAGCTGCTCCGGGATCTCTCGTCGTTCCCGTGCTCCGGCCTCGATGAAACCGTCTGGGGCGTCGTGGCGCTCATCGGGTGCGATCTGGACGACGCCGATTTCGAGTCCGACACATGCGAAAACACGGCGTCCTGGCGGAGGGCCGTCGACGCCGCGGCCGACAGGCTCCTCGGGCTCGGCATGAAGACCGGCGTCGGGGAGGCCTTCTGGAGAAAGGCGATTCAAGAGGCCACGGGCCTCGACTTCTTTTCCGCCGGATGGTCTCCGGACGCGGAACGGCTGCTGAAACGGCTGGAGACCGCCGTGGACCTCGACTGCCCGGACGCGATGCCGGCGGCGGACTCGTTCCGCGAATGGCGCGCGCTGGAGAAGGAATCGGAATTCCTCGCCCCGGAGGAGCGATGCCGCCGCATCGCCGCGATCGCCTCGCGCGGATGGCGGTTCGCCGGTCCGCTCGCCGGGGGCGTTCCGTCGCCGTTCGTTCTCGGCCCCTTTCTCGATGGCTGGGCGCGCACGGGGGACGAGGAGGGCGTCGCGTGGATGCTCCACGAGAGGATCTCGACCTGGAAGCGGGACGCGGACGGCCTCTGGCGCCGGCAGGACAGCGCGACGACGGTTCGAGCGGCGCAGCCGTTCCGCGCCGAGCTGGCGCGCGCCGCGGTCGAGAGCGGGCACCCCGTCGCGCGCTACTTCGCCCTCTACAACGAATACGATCGGCTGCCGCTGCCGTTCGGACCGTCGCTGGACGAGTTCGTGTCGCTCTGCCGCGCGGGCGAGCCGCTCGCCCTCGCGTCGCTCGCTCGCGCCGTTCTCGGCGGCGACTGGCGCGGCGACGCCTACGGGCTCTGGCGCATCGCCCCGGACCCGCTTGGCGTCAAGGACCTTGCCGCGTTCGCGGAGGGCGTCTTCCGGAAGCTCGCGGCGGCAGGCGACGCGTTCGGGTGCTTCTACCTCGGCCAGATCGCATGGAAACGGGCCTTCGACCGGCTCGACGCGATCCGCGCGCGGCGGAGCGGCGGGACCGAGACGCGCCTGCGCTTCCTCGACCGAGAACGGCTCTTCCTCGAAGTTCCGTGCGAGGAGGCCGACCGTTGGTTCCGCCGCGGCTCCGCGCTCGGCGGACGCGGCGCGCGGGAATGCGAAAGCACGCTCGCGTGGCGGGCGGCGGGGCGCAGGGCCGCCGCGACCGGGAACGGTTAGCGCCCGCCGTCCTGGCGGGCAACTCCGGCCGCGCGGGGCGCGGCCGCTACCGCTGGCGCAGCGAGGCGCAGAAGGAGGCGAAGCGGGACATGCCCTCCTCGATGGTGTCCATCGAGCAGGCGTAGGAGAAGCGGACGTGGTCGGCCGAGCCGAAGGGCGTGCCCGGGACGGCGGCGACGTGCCTCTCCTCGAGGAGGCGCCGGCAGAACGTCACGGCGTCGAGGCCGAACGCCTTGACGTTCGGGAAGATGTAGAAGGCGCCCTCGGGCCGGAGCACGCGGACGCCGGGGATCTTCCGCAGGAGCGAGTAGATCCGGTCGGCGCGCTCGCGGAACGCGGCGATCATCGGCTTCACGGCCTCCTCGGAGGCGGGGTCGACGAAGGCCGCGAGCGCGGCGTACTGCGCGGGCGTGCAGGGGTTGGAGGCGCAGTGGCTCTGCGCGGCGGCCATGAGCGAGAGGACCTCCTTCGGGGCGCCGGCGTAGCCGATGCGCCAGCCGGTCATCGAGAAGGCCTTCGAGCAGCCGTTCACGGTGACGGTCCGCGCGCGCAGCTCCGGCGCGAGCGAGGCGAGGGAGGCGAACGGCTCGTCCGTGTAGACCATGCGCTCGTACATCTCGTCGGCGACGATCCACAGGCCGCGCGCGACGGCGGCCTCGCCGAGCGCGCGCAGCTCGGAGGCGGAGTAGACCGCGCCGGTGGGGTTGCTCGGGTAGTTGAGGACGAGGACCTTGGAGCGCGGGCGGATCGCCTTCTCCAGCTGCGCCGGCGTGAGCTTGTAGCCGGTGCGCGCGGTGGTCTTCACGAAGCGCGGGCGGCCGCCGGCGACGCGGACGAGCTCGGGGTAGGAGAGCCAGGCGGGGGAGGGGATCAGGACCTCGTCGCCGCGCTCGAGGAGAGCGAGGAACGCGTAGAAGAGCGACTGCTTGCCGCCGGAGGAGACGAGGATCTCCGTCGCGGGGTCGTAGGCGATGCCGTTCACGCGCGCGAACTTCTCCGCGACGGCGCGGCAGAGCTCGGGCATCCCCTTGGCCGCCGTGTACTTCGTCTTGCCCGCCTCGATGGCGGCGACGGCGGCGCGCTTGATGACGTCCGGCGTGTCGAAGTCCGGCTCGCCGGCGGCGAAGTTGCACACGCGCACGCCCTGCGCCGCGAGCTCCTTCGCCCGCGCGGAGATGGCGAGGGTGGCGGAGGGCTGGATGGCCTGGAGGACGCTATTCATTGCAGTACTTGCGGAGGATCGGTGACATGTTGTCGCCGGCGATGTCGATGATGTCCATCTCGCGCTTCGCGTTCTCCGGGGAGTCCGAGGCGTGCGCGGCGTTCACCATGATGTTCGTTCCGAACTCGCGGCGGACCGAGCCGGGGCGCGCCTTGTTCGGGTCGGTGGCGCCGAGGATGTCGCGGATCTTCGCGACGGCGTTCGCGCCCTCGTAGATGAGGGCCAGGCACTCGGCGCCGGCGCGCGTCGCCTTCTCCTCCTCCGGGACGGCGGAGGGGCGGAAGCCCGTCATGAACTCGACGATGTCCTCGAACTGGTTCTTCGCGAACTCGGGCGCGATCGTCTCGCAGAGCGGGCGGACGGCGTCCGGCGAGACGTCGAATCCGAGCTCGCGCGAGACGGCGCCCGCGACGCGCCCCGCGCCGAAGGAGGGGAACTTCTCCGTGAGCGACTGCACGACCGGGCCGTAGAACTTCTCGGCCTGCGCGACCGTCATGGCGAACTTCTTCACGCAGACGATGTGCAGGCCGGAGGAGGAGAGCAGGTCGATGATGTTGCCGGCGCGGAGCGAGGGGCGCTGGAAGTTGTCGGGCTTGAGCATCACGAGCGTGCGCTCCACGCCGGGTTCGCCGAAGTGGGAGTTCACGATGCCGCTGTCCTCCATGTGGTCGAGGAGGATCCTCAGGGTCTTGATCGCGAAGGAGCGCGTCGGCGCCACGAGGACCGCCGGCTCGAAGTAGGAGACGGAGCCGTCGTCCTCCGCGATGTAGTCGCCGAACGTCTCGCGGACGGTCTGGCCGCCGCCCCAGCGCAGGGTGACGGAGCCGGTGCACTCCCAGATCTTGCGGATGGCGTCCTCGCCCTCGAAGAGCAGGCAGAGCGCGCGGTGGGGGCGGCCGGTCTCCTTCTTGGGGGCGTACTCCTTGCGGATGTAGGCGTCGAGGAGCGTGTCGATGTGGGGTGTGGAGTCGGTGCGCTCCACGACGGCGCGGGCGTAGTCCTCCACCAGTCCCTGCGAGGCGCCGAACATGCGGGCGGCGACGAGCTTGAGGTCCGTCCGGCTCAGGTAGCGGGCGAGGACGCCGCCGAGGCGGGACTTGCGGATGGTGTAGGGATTGACGAGGACGTAGGCGATCTCTTTCATGGAAGGCGTGCCGGGTTGCGCGGAACGGCGGCGGAGTCTACCACACGCCCCCGCGCGTGTCCAGACGCGCGCGAAAACGGCGCGTTCCCGCCATTCGGCGCCCGGTCGAGGGGCGGACCCCGGGTCTCCTGTTCGGTCCGTTCGCCTCTCCGGTCGGGCTTCCATTCCGCGATAGGCTGTCGGGCGCTTTGCGAGTGCCGGCCAGCCCGGTCGGGATCGCGGCCGGGGCGGCTAGCGCGCGGCGGCGGACGAGAGCAGCAGGTCGTAGAGCGCGAGGGCCGCGGCGGATTCGACGAGCGGCACGGCGCGCGGGACGACGCACGGGTCGTGGCGG
>CAMNDA010000223.1 GCA_946534745.1 uncultured Verrucomicrobiota bacterium
GGAGCCGCTCCAGCCGCGAGAGGCAGAGGTAGTTGCCGCGCCCCTTCACGAGCGCGAAGCGGACGGGCGAGCGCAGCAGCTTCGCGACGAGCGGCAGGTCCTTGCGGAAGATCTGGTCCTGGAGGTTCTTCGTGTTCGTGCTCACGATGACCGGGAGGTCGTTCGCGAGCGACCAGAGCGCCGCCGGGACGAGGTAGGCCATCGTCTTGCCGACGCCCGTGCCGGCCTCCACGACGAGATGGCGCGCGGCGGAGAACGCGGCGGCGACCTCGCCCGCCATCCGCACCTGCTCCGGGCGGCTCTCGTAGCCGGGCATCGCGCTCTCGAAGAGCCCGCCCGCCTCGAACCAGCGCCGGACCGTGGCGGGGTCCAGCTGCGCGTAGGCCGCGGGGTTCGGCGGATCGCGCCTGCGCGTCTCGCGCGGAAACGGCGGAATCGACGCGAAGAGCGCGCCCGGGCCGCCCTCCGGCGCGGCCGAGAGGACGAACCCCGCGCGCGAGGCGAGCCGGGCGCCGAGCGCGCGGTCGCGCTCCTCCTCCGCGCCGCAGAGGATTTCCGCGCAGACGCGCAGCGCCTCCTCCGGAAGCCCGTCGAAGAGCGTCCCGTCCGCCCCCGCGCCGCCCGGCGCGGAGACGGTCGCGGGAAGTCTTTCGAGAGGCGCATCCATCGCCGTCGAGTCTACCACACCTCGGACCGGACGGCTACACCGCGCGGCGGGTGAGCAGGTAGAAGGGGATCGTGTCGAGCGCGGCGAGCGCGAACTTCACGAGATACTGTCCGAGCATGAGAGAGAGGAGGGCCGGGCGCATGGCCGGGTCGAAGAGCCAGCCGAGGCCGCAGCCGAACGCGAGGCCGACGAACACGACGGTGTCCAGCAGCTGCGACGACATCGTCGAGGCGTTGTTCCAGATCCAGCGGCGGCCGCGGCCGTCCGGATGCCGCGCGAGGACGCGGTCTCGGATGCGGTGGAAGACGAACACGTCCCAGCTCTGGCTCAGCGCGTAGGCGGCGAGGCTCGCGCCGGCGAAGGCCCAGTTCTGGCCGAGGAGCGTCCGGTAGGCGTCCTGGACCGCGGGGTTCGCGGCCGGGAGCGCCTGCGTGAACAGCAGCAGCGCCGCCGCGAGGACCTGCGCGGCGAATCCCCAGCGCACGATCGCGCGCGCCTCGCGCCGGCCCCACACCTCGCCCACGACGTCCGTGACGAGGAACGTGATCGCGTAGCAGAACACCGCGCCGGGGAACGCGAGCGTGCCGCCCGGGAAGGGGATGCCCGTCGCGACGACCTTCGCCGCGACGACGTTCGACAGGACCAGCGCGACGGCGAACAGCATGCCGAGCGCGAGCAGGTTTTCGGGGGATTTCTTCATTTCGTAGTTTTTTAAGGTTGGATGTTGCGACAACCCCCGCGCACGGCGCGGGACGGGCGGGCTAGACGTCCGCGATCTCGACGTCCTCGTCGAGCAGGCGCTCCTTCGCGAAGTCCGCCCAGCCGCCCTTCGCGGCGCCCCAGGCGACGAACGGGTGGATGGCGATGCCGCCGCGCGGGCGGAACCGGCCGCGGACCTCGATGTACTTCGGCGAGAGAAGGGCGCGCAGGTCCTTCAGGACGACGGCGCAGACGTCCTCGTGGAAGTCGCCGTGGTTGCGGAAGGAGAAGAGGTAGAGCTTGAGAGACTTGCTCTCGACGAGCTTCGCGGCGGGGACGTAGCGGACGACGAGCTCGCCGAAGTCGGGCTGCCCGGTGATCGGGCAGAGCGTGGTGAACTCCGGGCAGCGCAGCGTCACCATCGAGTCGAGCTCCGGATGGCGGTTGGAGAAGCACTCGAGGATCGACGGGTCGTAGTCCCTCGGGGCGGTCCGGCGCGCGCCGCCGAGCAGCGTGAGCCCCTCGCGTGTGCGCGGAAGCGCCTTCTTCGTTTTCGTTTGCATGGGCGCTGAGTCTACCACACGCCTCCGCCGCCGGGCAACCGCGTGGCGCGGGCGCGCTAGGGGAATTCGTGGCGGACGGTCAGGACGACGCGGCCGGGGACCGGTTCGGAGAGGGCCCACCGCTTGCGCGCGAGGCGCGCGAGAAAGCGCTCGTCGTGGCTCACGAGCAGCATCGCGCAGGGGGCGTCCGCCAGGGCGTCCTCCAGGCAGAGGATCCCCGGCAGGTCGAGGTGGTTGGTGGGTTCGTCCATCACGATGAGGTGCGGGCCGCGCGCGATGCCCAGCGCGAGCAGCAGCTTGCGCACCTCGCCCGGCGAGGGCTGCGCGGACTCGAGCAGGCGCCCGGGGCGCGACCCGAGGCGCGAGAAGCGCGTCATCACGTCGCCGAGCCGGTCGTCCGGGAGCTTCTTCGCCTCGGCGAGGACGCGGGCGGACTCCTCCGCGGAGATCTCCTGCGGGACGAGGACGAGGTGCTCGGCCGGGACGTTGAAGCGCGGCGCGAGCGCGCGCAGGAGCGTCGACTTGCCGAGGCCGTTCGGGCCGGTGAGCGCGATGCGGTCGGTCGGGAGGATCTCGAGGTCCGGGTAGGACAGCGTGCGCCCCGGGCCGAGCGGCAGCTCGCCCGCGGTGGCGCGCAGGACGAAGTTGCGGCGCGAGACGTCGGCGTCCTCGAGCCAGAACCCGGTGGCGAACTCCTTGCGGACGTGGAACGCGGCGCGCGAGGCCTGCGCCTTGGCCGCCCGCTTCGCGAGCGCGGCGGACTGCCTGCCGGCCCACGCGTCCTTGCCCGTGAGCTTGGCGAGGTTGCGCTCGGCCTTGCCGTCGTGGTCCCACTTGTTGTGCTTCGCGTCCTTCGTCTTCGCCTTGGTCTTCGCGGCCATGCGCTCGCCCTCCTCGCGGCGCTCCTGCGCGGCGGCGCGGAGGCGTTCGGCGGCGTGCTTCGCGGCGTCGTCCTGCGCGCGGGCGGAGGTCTGCTCGCGGCGGTCCTGCTCCATGCCCTGCGTGACGCCGCCCGGGCGCAGCGTCGCGTCCGGCGGGACGAGGAAGAGGCACTGCGCGCAGAGGTCGTCCAGCAGCTCGCGGTCGTGGCTCACCAGGAGGCCCGTGCCGCGGTAGCGGCGCAGCGCGGCGAGGAGGACGGCGCGCGCGGCGGCGTCGAGGTGGTTCGTGGGTTCGTCGAGGGCGAGCAGCCCGGGCGCGCGCCAGAGGGCGATCGCGATCTGGAGGCGCTTGCGCTCGCCGTGCGAGAGCGTGGGCCAGCGCTCCTCCCAGTCGTCCTCGACGCCGAGGTCGACGCGGGCCTGCCACGCCTCGGCGTCGGACGAGGCGAAGAACTCGGCCATCCCCTCCGGCGGGTCGTCCGTGCGCTGCACGACGTAGAGCGCGGAGGCGGGGCGGGCGATCGTCCCGTCCGTGGGTTCGAGCTCGCCGGAGGCGAGGCGCAGCAGCGTCGTCTTGCCGCAGCCGTTCGCGCCGACGATGCCCGTCCATCCGCTTCCGAGATGGACGGAGAGCCCGCGCAGCAGCGGCGCGGCCATCCCGGGGAAGGCGAACGACACCTTGTCGAAAGAGAGCGTATCGGATGGCATGGACGCGATCCTACGCGCGGGCGCGGGCGGCCTTGAGCGTGTTCGCGAGGAGCATCGTGATGGTCATCGGGCCGACGCCGCCGGGGACGGGGGTGACGATGGAGGCGACGGGGTCGACGGCCTCGTGGTCGACGTCGCCGACGAGGCGGTAGCCGCGGGGCTTCGTCGCGTCGGGGACGCGGTTCACGCCGACGTCGACCACGACCGCGCCGGGCTTCACCATGCCGGCGCCGACGGTCCCCGGGCGGCCCGCGGCGACGACGAGGATGTCCGCCTCGCGCGTGAAGGCGCCGAGGTCGGGCGTGGCGGTGTGGCAGAGCGTCACGGTCGCGTTGCCTCCGCGGCCCTTGCGCGAGAGCAGCGCGGCGAGGGGCTTGCCGACGATGTTGCTGCGGCCGACGATGACGGCGTGCTTGCCGGCCGGGTCGACGCCGCTGCGCAGCAGCAGCTCGACGATGCCCGCGGGCGTGCAGGGGACGAACGTGTCGAGCCCGACGAGGAGGCGGCCGAGCGAGACGGGGTGGAAGCCGTCGACGTCCTTCTCCGGCGCGATGGCGCGGATGACGGCCTGCTCGTCGAGGCCCTTCGGGAGCGGGAGCTGGACGAGGATGCCGTCGACCTCCGGGTCGGCGTCGAGGCGCGCGACCTCGCCCAGGAGCGTCTCCTGCGGGACGTCCGCGGGGAGGCGGACGGGGAACGAGCGGATGCCGGCCTCGGCGCAGGCGCGCTCCTTGGCGGTCACGTAGGAGACGGAGGCGGGGTTCTCGCCGGCGAGGACGACGGCGAGCCCGGGCGCGCGGCCCGTCCGCTCCCTGAACGCCGCGGCGCCGGCCGCGATCTCCGCGCGGATCTCCGCCGCGATCTTCTTTCCGTCGATGAGGGTCATGGAATGCCTTTCTCGCGCGCCGGCGCCGTGGCGCGCGGCGGCGGCCCCGGAGTCTACCGGAACGCGCCCCCGCGCGCAAGCGCGAAACGCGGCTTGCCGCCGCCGCGGCGCGTGTGGTAGACTTCCGCCGTCGCGACGCGAACCGACGCGCACCCCGCCACGCCATGCTCGAAACCATCGCCTCCCATCTCGAATCGATCGCCGCGCTGGCCCCGCACTGGGGCTTCGCGCTGATCTTCTTCTTCATGGCGGTCGAGAGCTCGTTCATCCCGTTCCCGAGCGAGGTGGTGATGCTGCCGGCCGGCTTCCTCGCGTTCCGCGGCGAGCTCACGCTGCATTCGCCGTGGCTGGACGCCGCGCTGGCGCTTTTCTTCGGGACGCTCGGCTCCTTCGCCGGCGCGTGCGTGAACTACTGGCTGGGCCTCAAGCTCGGGCGGCCGTTCCTCTACCGCTACGGCAGGTGGTTCTTCCTCAAGCCCGCCACGCTGGAGCGCGCGGAGGAGCTCTTCCGGCGCTACGGCGACGTGACGACGTTCGTCTGCCGCCTCGTCACCGTGATCCGCCAGCTCATCTCGATCCCCGCCGGCTTCGCGCGGATGCCGTTCGGGCGCTTCGCGTTCTTCACCGTCCTCGGCGCCGGCATCTGGAACCTCATCCTGCTGGCCGTCGGCGCGTGGCTCGGGCGCGAGACGCAGGAGATGACCTACCTCGAGCTCGTGACGCGCGGCAAGGCGCTCGTCGCGGACCACTACGGCTGGATCCTCGCCGGGCTCGCGCTCGTCGTCGCCGTCTACGCCCTCTGCCACCGCCTCGCCGTCGGCGGCCGCGGCCGCGCCGCGGACGCTTCCGCCCATTCCGCACCGCAGGAGACCTCCACATGAGCACCGAAGAAGAAGAGATGCAGCAGCTGCGCGAGACGATCGCGGAGCTGGAGAAGTTCCACCAGGCGATGCCGGAGGACCGGCAGACGCTGGAGATCCTCGCCGTCGCCTACGGCAAGGTCGGCGACGCGGCGGGCCAGATCCGCGCGCTCGGCGGCCTCGCGGGCGTCCTGGTGCGCCAGAAGGACTGGGAGCACGCGCGCATCATCGCGGAGAACCTCCGCTCGTTCAAGGACGACCCCGCCGCGCAGGCTGCGGCGGACAAGGCCGAGGCCGCGCTCGCCGCGGCCGGGCAGGGCCCGGGCGGCGGCGCCGCCGCCGGAGGGGCCGACGGCGCCGGCGCGCTCCGCCCCGGGACCGCCGGGCTCGAGAAGCAGGAGGCGATCGACGTCTGGTCCAGCACAGCGACGGCCGCCGAGGCCGACATCGTCTGGGGCTGGAAGGACCACAAGGTTCTCCCGGAGGACGTCTGCATGGAGCTGCTGCACGTCCTCATGGACAACCCCGCGCGCCGCGGCGCGTGGCTCGTCTCGGCGCTCGGCGTCCTGGAGGAGCGCCACGCCGAGCTCTCCGACATCGCGTTCGACGCGCACCGCAAGCGCTGCAAGCTCACGCCCGTCCCGGTCGAGATCATGGACCCGCAGCGCGAGGTCATCGCGTCGCTGCCGGAGGACTTCGTCAAGATCAAGGGCGTCATGCCGTTCGGCCGCATCGCGGGCGAGCTGCTCGTCGCGGTGATGAACGGCGTCAACAAGGACCTGCGCCAGGAGATCGAGACGCTGGCCGGCTGCCCGTGCCACTTCTACCTGATGCACCCGCGCAGCTGGTT
>CAMNDA010000224.1 GCA_946534745.1 uncultured Verrucomicrobiota bacterium
CGTTGAGCGCCAGGTTCGCGCGGAAGGCGTCGAGCGCCTCCGCGGAGGCGTCGACCGCCGTCACGCTCGCCGCGCCGCCCGCGAGGCACGCGAGCGAGAAGCCGCCGTCGTAGCAGAAGGCGTCGAGCACGTCGCGCCCCGCGGCGAGCGCGCCGACGCGGGCGCGGTTCTCCGCCTGGTCGAGGTAGGCCCCCGTCTTCTGTCCGCGCGCGAGGTCGACGGCCGAGCGGATCCCGCACGAGACGATCTCCACCCGCGAAAGGTCGGGCTCCGCGGCGCCGGGGCGCGACGCGAGGACGCCGACGCGCGGCCCGAGCCCCTCGCGGGCGCGGGCGGGGGCGTCGGAGCGCTCGTAGACGACGGAGACGGAGGGGAAGAGGTCGAGCAGCTGCGCGGCGAGCGCGGAGCGGAGGCGCTCGAAGCCGGCGGAGAGGATCTGGACGCAGAGCACGTCCGCGTAGCGGTCGACGACGAGCCCCGGGAGACCGTCGCCCTCGCCGTGCACGACGCGCAGCGCGTTGCGCGTCGCCGCGTTCCAGAGCGGGGCCCGCAGCGCCCACGCGGCGGCGAGGCGGCCGCCGAGCCAGAAGGCGTCCGGCGTCTCGGACTCGTCGAAGACGACGGCGCGGACGCGGATCTGCGACTCCGGCGACCAGAATCCGCGCGCGAGGAAGTCGCCGCGCGCGGAGCGGACCTCGACCGCGGCGCCGGGGGCGGGGTCGCCGTCGACGCCGTCGACGGCGCCCGAGAACACCCAGGGGTGGCGGCGCAGGAGGGACTTCTCGCGCCCGGGCTTCAGGCGGACGACGGGCAGGGCTTCGGACATCGGGCGGGGGAGGGGAGAGTGGAGCCAGCGACAGGAGTCGAACCTGCAACCTGCTGATTACAAATCAGCCGCACTGCCATTGTGCTACACTGGCGCGTTCGGAACGGCGGGGCATTCTAGCGGAAACGCGCGGCGGATTCAAGCGCGCTTGCCTCGCCCGGAACGCCGTGCTAGAATCGCCGGCCATGAAATGCATCGTCACCGGCGGGGCCGGGCTCATCGGATCCAACATCGTGCGGCTGCTCAACGCGCGGGGCGAGACGGACGTGCTCGTCGTCGACCACCTGCGCGGCGACCCGCTCAAGAGGCGCAACCTCGACTCCCTGTCCTTCGCGCGGTACCTGGAGCGCGACGAGTTCCGCGAGGCCGTGCGCGCGGGGGAGATCGCGCCGCCGGAGAGGTTCTTCCACCTCGGCGCGTGCTCGTCGACGACGGAGACGGACGAGTCGTTCCTCGACGACAACAACACCGGCTACACGCGCGAGATGTGCGAGTGGTGCCTCGCGAACGGAGCCCGCTTCGTCTACGCCTCCTCCGCCGCGACCTACGGCGACGGCTCGCTCGGCTACTCGGACGACGAGGCGCGCATCCCGGACCTGAGGCCGCTCAACCTCTACGGCTGGAGCAAGCAGAAGTTCGACCTCTGGGCTCTCTCGACCGGCGCGTCGAAACGGATCGCCGGCCTCAAGTACTTCAACGTCTTCGGCCCCGGCGAGGACCACAAGGGCGAGATGCGCTCGGTCGTCGCGAAGCAGTACGCGACGGTGCGCGACGAGGGCCGGATCGCCCTCTTCCGGAGCGACCGCCCGGACTACGCCGACGGCTGCCAGGACCGCGACTTCGTCTACGTGAAGGACGCCGCGGCGGTGACGGTGTGGCTCGGCGACCACCCCGAGGTCAACGGCATCTACAACTGCGGAACCGGCCAGGCCCGCACCTGGCTCGACCTCGCGCGCGCCCTCTTCGCGGCGGTCGGGCGCGAGCCGCGCATCGACTTCGTCGACATGCCGGAGAAGCTCCGGGGCAAGTACCAGTACCACACGGAGGCGGAGATGGCCAAGCTCCGCGCGGCGGGGTGCGACGTGCCCTTCCGCCCGCTCGAGGACGCGGTGAAGGACTACGTCGAGACCCACCTCTCGCGCGTCTAGTAGACGCGCCAGTGGATCGAGAGCTTGCCGGGGAAGCCGGTGCGCGGGTTCGGGAGGCGGATGCCGTCGACGCGGACGGCGAGCAGGCGCCCCTCGCCGTTCTGGAACACCACCACCTCGCCCCGGTGGACGGTGCGCGAGCCGGGCGCGAAGACCAGGTCGTCGAACCCACGGGGCGTGTTCGGGAGGCGCTTGAAGCCCTTCTTGCCGCCGATCTGGCGCACGAAGTCCGCGCCGGCGAAGACGACCTCCTCGCTCGGTCCGCGCATCCATCGCATGTCGAACTGCGTCCCGTCCGCCTTGATCGTGAACTTCCCGTCGTTCTGCGTGAAGTCGAAGTCCCAGTCGTCGTCCTTCTTCGTCGTCTCGAGCGTGTAGGGGTCGCCGCGCGCGGCCGCGTCGGCCTCCGCCTCGGCGCGCTTCTCGGCCTTCGTCTTCGCGAACTGGCAGCGCCGGCCCTCGGACGAGGCGCGGAAGGCCTCGGCGTCCTCCGCACCGATCACGTAGGCCAGATAGGTCACCGTGCCGGCGTTGTCGACGAGGTGCTCGAGGTCCTGCCCCGGCTCCTCGCCGATGCGCAGCCGCACCTCGCCGCCGTCCTCGACGGTGTAGACGAACGGCGCGGCGTCGGTCTGGCCCGGCACGCCGAGCGTCTCGCCGTCGGCGCCGACGAGGGCGAGACGCTCGCGCTCGTCGACGCGCGGCACGTCGGGCTTCACCGGGAAGCGGCGGTTCTCCTCGCTCGTCCATTCGCCGGACTTGTAGCGCAGGACCAGCAGGTCGCCGTCCTCGAACGGGCCGATGCCGACGCCGGGCAGCGTCGAGTCGATCTCGACGACGTACGGGTCGGATAGCCAACCGCCGGCGGGCGCGGCGGGCGGCTGGGCCGGGGGCGGCGGGGTCGCGGCCTGCGGGGCCGGCTCCTGCGGAGCGGGTCGCGCGGGAGGAAGCTCGTCGAGCGGGTCGGGCGCGTAGGGGTTCGGCGGCTCGGGCGGATCGCCGCCGGCGACGGCGGGCTGCGGCGCGGGCTGGGGCTTGGGCGCGGGCTGCGGCGCGGCCGGCTTCGCCGCCTCCTGCGGCGGCGTGGCGAAGGGATCGTTCGGGTCGTAGGCGGGACGCTTCGGCGCGGCGGTCGCTTCCTCCGGGGCCGGAGGCGGCGCGGCGAAGGGATCGTTCGGGTCGTAGTCCGGCCTCTTCGGGGCGGCGGGCTCGGCGAACGGGTCGGCGGAGGAGCCCGCGAAGGGATCGCCGCCCCCGTCGTCCCCCGCGAACGGGTCCTCGGCCTCGGCGCGGAGGTCCTCGCGGTAGAGCAGGACCTTCTCGCGGTAGGCGCGGACCTCGGAGGCGTAGTCGGCCTTTCCGGCCGCGGAGAGCTTGCTCTCGACGCCGGCGAGGTAGGAGAGGAACGACTCGGCGGCCACGCTGCGCTCGGTGTCGTCCGGCGCGGCGCGGAGCTTCGCGACGAACGCCGCGGCCTGCTTCTCGAGCGCGGCGTAGGCGGGCGAGGGGGCGGCGTAGGCGAGATCGTCCGGGATGTCGGCGGCCGCGGCGGCGGCGGCGAGGAGGAGCAGAAGGGGAAGGACCGGGAATCGTTTCATCGAAGGGGCTCCGTCAGCCATGGCGCAGGACCGCGGGCTCGAGGGGAAGGAGGGGCAGGCGCAGGAGCGCGCCGTCCGCGGTCCGTTCGAAGGGGACGGGCCGCCACGAGGCGTCCGGGGCCAGGCGTTCGATGCGCGAAGGTGCGGGTCCGGCGAGCGCGAGGGGCAGCTCCTCGAGCGGGTCGAGGCTCGTCCGAAGCGCCGCCCAGAGGCGCGTGCCGTCCGCCGCGCGCCCGGCGCGGAGGAGCAGGCCGTCGTCGCCCGCGAAGAGCGCGCCGCCGCTCCACGCGGCGCGGTCGCCGCCGCAGAGCTCGTCGAGCATCGCCGCGAGGCGCGCCTTGCGCGTCTGGTTCCAGAGGTGCGAGACGTCGAGGTTCACGCCGGGGGCGGCGGACGGGAGGCGGAAGGCGACCGAGAGGACGCGGCCGCCCTCGGCGTTGTCGAAGAGCAGCGCGCCCGGCCCGACGGGTTCCGAGTCCGGCGCGAGCGCCCACGCGCGGTGGCGCAGCGCCGAGAGCTCGCGCGCGGCAGGGTCGTGCTCGCGCAGGTCGGCGGCGTCCGGGACGGGGCGGTTCACGCACCCGCCGCCCCACGTCTCGAAGGAAGCGCGCGGGCGGCCCGCGCCGTCGCGCGCGGCGACGCCGGTCAGCGCCGCGAAGCCGCGCCTGGCCAGCTCGACCGCGGCGCCGCCGTCGAGCAGCGCGCGGCCGCGCAGGATGGCGCGCAGCTCGTTGTCGGAGAGCACGAGGACGTCGTGGCCCGAGAGGGCGAACGGCCGATCCCGCGCGTCGCCGGCCACGACGGTGTTTTCGTAGGGGAAGCCGAAGAGGCCGAAGACCGACGAACCCCAGTCGGGGCCCCACGCGGCGGTGGCGGCGAGCGGGACGCGGACGCCCTCCCAGCGCGGCCGCAGCGCGGCGAGCGCGGGATAGAGGGCCTTGTTGCGGGCGAGGAGGCGCCGGTAGGCCTCGCCGCTCTCGGGCTCCCATTCGTGGAGGCGGGAGATCCAGAGCTTGGCGCCGGCGCAGCCTTCGAGGAGACTCAGGCAGAGGTGGTAGTGGAGGATCGCGGCGGGCGTGGCCCAGCGGTTGTGCGGGCAGGTGTCCGGCTCGCAGAGCACGTCCGCGTCCGGCCCGGCCTGCGCGAGCTGCCACGCGGTACCGTGGAGCCAGAACGGGATGTCTCGGAGCGTTTCGCGCATGTAGCGGCCGTTGTTGAGGCGGACGGCGGGGCGCTGCCCCGGCGCGGCGAGAAGGGCGGCGAAACGAGGCGCGCGCGTCATCTCGTAGCCGCAGCTGCAGAGGATCGCGGGAAGGCCGGGCCGGGCCGCGTCGATCGCGGAGCGGACGTCGCGGAAGAAACGCTCCATCGAGTCGTCCTGCGTTTCGTCGAACGCGCGCTGCAGCGCGGGGTCGGAGCCGGACGCGAGCGCGGCGGCGAGATCCTCGAACGACCGCTCCGGCGCGCCGAGGCGGCGCGCGAGGGCGGCGCGGTGCAGCGGGCAGAGGCAGCCGCCGTAGCCGGAGCCGAGGCGCGTGTCGTCGTCGAGGAGGAGGAAGTCGGGATCCGCCTCCGCCACGAGTGCCGAGACCTGCGCGCGGACATAGGCGCGGAAGTCGTCGTCGAGCGGGCAGCAGACGTGGGGCGCGCGGCCGTCGCGCAGGCGCAGCGTCTGGAACGGGCTTGGCGAATCGGGGGCGTAGCCGTGGCCCATCGAAGACTGGACGAGGACGCCGACACGCAGGCCGGAGCCATCGAGCCGGCGCTTCATCGCGGCGACGCGCGGGGCGTAGGCGGCGGCCTTGTCGATCGGAGGATCGCCCTCGGGGTGGAGAGAGCAGGAAAAGGCGACGGCTTCGACGCAGGTCTCCCGGGCGAGCCGGCGCAGGTCGGCCTCGATCTCCTCCTCGCGGCCGTCGAGGAGGGGGGCGATGTTGATCCAGAGCGGTGCGTCCATGGCGGGAGCCGGTCAGGCCTTCGGAGGCGCGCCGAAGGCGGCGGTGGAGAAGGGCGGGGTCTCGGTGCGGCCCTCGCGCCAGTCGCGGACGGCCTCGAGCCGCGCCTTCAGGCGCGCCTCGGCGCCGAGGCCGGCGGGCGCGTAGTAGCGGCGGCCGCGAAGCGAGTCCGGCAGGCACGACATCCGCGCGATCTTCTCGTCCGTGTCGTGCGCGTAGGTGTAGCCCTTGCCGTAGGAGAGATCCTTCATGAGCCGCGTCGGCGCGTTGCGGATGTGAAGCGGCACCGGCTCGGCGACGCGCTCCTGCGCGTCCTTCGCGGCGGCGAGGTAGGCCGCCTCCATCGCGTTGGACTTCGGGGCGAGCGAGAGGTAGACGACGACCTGCGCCAGGGCGCAGTTGCACTCCGGCATCCCGATCTTGTGGCACGCGTCCCAGACGGTGTTGGCGAGCAGCAGCGCGTTCGGGTCGGCGAGGCCGACGTCCTCGCTCGCGAAGCGGATGCAGCGGCGCGCGACGTAGAGCGGGTCCTCGCCGCCCTCGAGCATGCGCGCGAGCCAGTAGACCGCGGCGTCGGGGTCGGAGTTGCGCATCGACTTGTGCAGCGCCGAGATGATGTTGTAGTGCTCCTCGCCGTCCTTGTCGTACATCAGCGCCTTGCGGCTGATGCACTCGGCGAGGACCTCGTCGGTGACCGTCCGGACGCCGTCCACCGACCCCGCGTTCGCGACGGCCGTCTCGAGCGTGCCGAGCGCCTTGCGCGCGTCGCCGTTGGCGTAGACCGCGAGCCTGCGCAGGACGGGCTCGGGCACGACGAGCGGCTGCCCGCCGTAGCCGCGCTCGTCCGAGAGCGCGCGGCGCAGCAGCTCGACGATCTCCTCCTCGCCGAGGCCGTTGAGGACGAAGACCTTGCAGCGGGAGAGCAGCGCGGAGTTGACCTCGAAGGAGGGGTTCTCCGTCGTGGCGCCGATGAGGACGATGCTGCCCTGCTCGACGAACGGCAGGAAGGCGTCCTGCTGCGCCTTGTTGAAGCGGTGGATCTCGTCGACGAAGAGGACGGTCCGCACGCCGAGGGCGCGCGCCTCCTCGGCGCGGGCCATGATCTCCTTGATCTCCTTGATGCCGCTCGTGACGGCGCTGAAGGTGACGAACTGCGCCTTCGTGAGGTTGGCGATCACGTTGGCGAGGGTGGTCTTGCCGACGCCGGGCGGCCCCCAGAGGATCATCGAGGGGATCTCGTCGCGCTCGATCATCGAGCGCAGGAGCTTCCCGGGCCCGACGAGGTGCTCCTGCCCGACGAACTCCTCGAGCGTGCGCGGCCGCATGCGGCTCGCGAGCGGCTGGGGCGCGGCGGCGGCGGGCTCCGCGGCGGCGCCGGCGGGGCGCTCCTCCTCCAGCAGGGACATCTGCTTCATCCGTGCGTTCACGCCGCGGAGTATATCATACCCCCCGCCGCCGCGCCAGCGCGGGGGTTGAATCCGGCGGGGCTGTTCGTGTATACTCCGCCGCATGACGAAAATCCCACGACTTCCGGTCCTCCCGCTCGTCCTGCTCGCGCTCCTCGCCGCCGCGCCCGCCCCCGCGTGGTCGCTCTTCGGCTCCTCCGCCGAGGAGAAGCTCCTCCGGCGCGCCGACGAGGCCTACGACGCGGCGATGAAGGCCGCCGAGGAGAAGGACGCCCTCGCCGAGCTCCAGCTGCTCTCCTCCGCGCGAAGCGGCTACCAGCGCCTCGCCGACGAATACCCCTCCTTCCGCGCGGACCACGTCTCGCAGCGCCTCAACGCCGTCGTGATGCTGGCGGAGAGCGTCTCGGTCGCGATCGACTCCGGCGAGAGCGCGATCGCCGACCCCGCCGCGGGCGGCGCGCGCGCCGCCGAGCCGGGCGCGCCGATGGCCGCGCCGGACTCGTCCGATCCGGGCGCCCCGGCGTTCCGCTACCCCGTCCCCGCGCTTGTGCGGACGGAGGGCGCCCCCGCCGCCGCGCCCGAGCCGGCCGCCCCGGATCCCGCGCCGGAGGAGACCGATCCCTCCCTCACCGCGGCGATCCCCAACCCCTTCTTCCGGAAGGCGCCGGAGCCGGCCGCCGCGCCGGAGGCCGCCGCCGTCCCGCCCGGGCCGGAGCCGGACGCCGCGGAGGGGGCCTCCGCCTCCGTCGAGGTGACGCTGCACGAGGCCGCGCCGCCGCCGCCCGTCCCGCCCGAGGAGGACATCCGCGACGCGCGCACCTTCCTGGACATGCTCCGCGAGGCCCGCGCGACGGACGCCGTCCTGCTCCTCGAGGACCGGCTCGAGGAGCAGGGCTCCTCCGCCTCGCTCCGCACCCGGCTCATGTACGCCCGCGCGCTCGTGCAGTGCGCCAACTACCGCCGCGCGGCGGACGTCCTCGCGGCGCTCCCGAAGGAGGCCGAGGGCGACCCCTCCGTCCGCTCGCTCCGCGCCGCGGTCGCCGTGGGCAACGACGACCTGCCGGAGGCGCTGCTGCAGCTCTCGCTGCTCCTGCGCGACCACGCCGGCTACGCCGACGCCTACGTGGACCTGGCCTACGTCTACCTCCTCCTGGACCCGGTGAACAATCGCGAGCTCGCGCTCGGCAACTACAAGGCCGGCCTCGAGCGCGGCGCGAAGCGCGACGGCCGCCTCGAGAAGGAGCTCGACGTCACCATCGCGCGCTAGCCGCGCCCCGCGGCGCGCGACCGGAGACCCCGCCACATGACCCGCGCCTCCCGCCCCCGCGCCGCCGCGGCCGCCGCGATCCTCGCCGCGCTCCTCGCGCTCGGCGCGGCGCC
>CAMNDA010000225.1 GCA_946534745.1 uncultured Verrucomicrobiota bacterium
CGGGCGCGCGCAGCCGCGCGCCGCGACGCAGCCCGACGGCAAGGGCGGCACGCCCGTCATCCCCTACGACACCTCCGACAACGCGCTCAACTTCCAGGACGCCTCCTCGGACCTCGTGATCATGGAGTACGCGCTGCGAACGGGCCGCACCTACATCCCGTCGCCCGCCGTCCCCAAGGTCACGATCACGCTGCGCACGACCCCCGACTCGCCCCTCACCGACGAGGAGTACCTCCGCGCGATCCGCGAGGTCCTCTCGCTCAACGGCATCGTGCTCATCGAGGAGGGCGAGAAGTTCCTGCGCGTCGTCCCCGCCGCCGAGGCCGGCACGAGCGGCATGCGCCCGCAGTACGCCGGGCCCGACGGCTACCCCGAGACGCCCGAGGACGGCACCGTCGTCCAGAGGATGATCGAGCTCAAGCACCTCGGCACCGACGAGGCGATGCCCGTCGTGAACAGCCTGATGCGCCCCGGCGCCAAGGTCCTCACGATCGAGCACACCAACTCCATCCTCATCACCGACAACGCCGAGAACGTCAACCGCATCGTCGAAGTGCTCGAGCGGATGGACACGCCCGTCGTCGCCCGCGAGGAGCCCTTCTTCCGCCAGATCCGCTACGCCAAGGCCGAGGACGTCAAGGCCCGCATCGAGGACCTCATCGCCAAGATGCAGGAGGACAGCGGAAGCGGAAACAAGAACAACAAGTCCGGCACCGTCGCCCAGCCGCGCGACTCCGGCTCGCCCGGGATGGAGCGCCGCCAGCTGCCGCCCGGCGTCACCATCCGCGGCGGCCGCCGCGACCGCGAGGACGAGCGCGCGACCCCCGCCAGCGAGATCGCCTCCTCGATCATCGACGAGGCCCGCCGCGGCGTCCTGCGCGGCAAGGTCGCCATCGTCCCCGACCCGCGCACCAACCGACTCCTCATCATCACGCGGCCGGAGAACATGGACTTCATCGACAAGATCATCGAGGAGATCGACATCCCGACCGCCCCCGAGTTCCTCGTCGAGGTGATCCGCCTCGAGCACGCCGTCGCGGCCGACGTCGCCTCGCTGCTCAACGACCTGATCAGCAAGAAGAAGTCCTCCGACGACGACGCCGCGCCGATGCGCGACACCGACAAGTCCGACTCCGGCTCCGACGCGGCCGCCTCCCGCCGCGCGCCCGCCGCCGCGCCCGCCGGCGGCTCCTCCGCGCAGACCCGCATCGCCCGCCTCGACGCCGAGAACATCTCCATCCTCTCCGACGAGCGCTCCAACTCGCTCCTCGTCATGGCCAGCGTCTCCGACATGGCCATCCTCAAGAGCATCATCGACGCGATCGACATCCAGCTCTCCCAGGTCGTCATCGAGACCGCCATCGTCGCCATCTCCTTCAAGGACTCCTTCGAGACCGGCATCGACTGGGCCCAGCGCGTCATGCTCCAGGGCGCCGGCGAGAACGGCCCCAAGTACGCCGGCGCCTCGCGCGGCGGCGGCGGCAGCGGCACGCCCGTCCCCGCGCTCGGGCTCAACTCCTCCGACGCCATCCGCGCCGCGGGCGGCTCCGCGGGCGGCGTCACCGGCTGGTTCTCCATCTTCGACTGGAACATGGACCTCATCGTCCAGGCCGTCAAGAACGACTCCAAGGCGCGCCTCATGTCCCGCCCGCGCATCACCACGATGGACAACAAGGAGGCCGTCCTCGAGGCCACCGACCGCATCTACTGGAAGGGCAACACCACCTACTACTCCAACTCCGACTACACCTCGGAGAACATTCAGAACGAGGACATCGGCATCAAGCTCACGGTGACGCCGCGCATCAACAAGACCGGCTTCATCACGCTCACCGTCAATCAGGAGATCCAGACGAACGAAGGATACAAAGACATCAACGGCTCCCAGTATCCGCAGCTCACCACGCGCAAGATGGGCGCCGACGTGCAGGTCCTCAGCGGCGAGACCGTCGTCCTCGGCGGCCTCGCGCAGAACTCCGTCACGAAGTCGACGACCAAGGTCCCGCTCCTCGGCGACATCCCGCTGCTCGGCTGGCTCTTCCGCCACGAGACCGACGAGAAGGTCCGCAACGAGATCATCGTGTTCCTCACGCCGCGCGTCATCGACACGCCGGCCCAGATGGAGGACGACGCCCGCAACGCCAAGGCCGCCCTCGGAACCGACGGCCTCTTCGACCCGACGATCTCCGCCTCGCGCATCGCCGACCCGCTCTCCGAGAAGGCCGCCAGGCGCATTCTCCGGAACGGCGCGGACACCGTCGCCCCGCAGCGCTATCCCTCGACCGGCGCGCTGACGGGCCTCAACGACCCCGACGCGCTGCCCGACGCGCCCGAGACCGCCGCCATCCGCGAGGAGCTCCGCAAGGCGGAGGAGGAAAGCCGCCTGCCCTACCTGCACTACAGCGACCTCGAAGCCGCCACGCGTCACCCCGCCGACCGTCCCGCGGAAGAACACGCAGAGCCCGCAGAGAACGCGGAGCCGGCCTCCGCCGGTGGGGCGAGCTCTCCGAGCGAGCCGGCTCCCCCGCTGGGGGAGCTCCCGGCGAAGCCGGGTGAGGGGGTCGCCGCTCCCGCGGAATCGCCCGCTGAGACCGCAGAGACCGCTGATCCCGAGCTGGCTCCCCCACAGGGAGAGCTCCCGGCGGAGCCGGGCGAGGGGATCTCCGAGCCCCCGGCCGCCGAAGTCGTTCTCGCCCCCGCGCCCGAAATAACCGACGACCTCGTCCCGGATCCGTCCTCCGAATCCTCCAACTAGCCCGCTCCGCGCGGACGCGG
>CAMNDA010000226.1 GCA_946534745.1 uncultured Verrucomicrobiota bacterium
GCGACGAGCGCCGTGGACCCCGCCACGGAGCGGGCGCTGCGCGCGGCGCTGCGCGCGGAGGCGGCCGGGACGACCGTGCTCACGGTCGCCCAGCGCGTCGACTCGATCCGCGACGCGGACCGCATCGTCGTCCTCGACGGCGGCGCGGTCGTCGGCGCCGGGACGCACGAGGAGCTGCTCGCCTCGTGCGCGACCTACCGCGAGATCGTCGACTCGCAGTCGACCGACCCGCGCGAGGACGAGCTCTCCGAAGCCGGAAGGGAGGCCCGCTGATGCCGCCGCCCGGACACTACGCGAAGCAGGAGGTGCAGCACGCCCGGAACCCGTGGGCGACGTTCCGCCGCCTCCTCGGCCTGCTCGCGGGGCGGCGCCGCGACGTGGCGCTGCTGCTGCCGCCGCTGCTGCTCGCGACCGTCGGCGGGCTCGCGTGGCCGCGCGTGCTCGGCCTCGTGCTGGACCGCGTCGCGGAGCGCCCCGTCCCCTACCGCGCGATTGCCCTTCTGCTCCTGCTCGGCCTCGCGCTGCGCGCGCTCGGCCTCTGGGCGCAGGTGCTCAACGGCCGCGCGACGACGCGCCTGAGCGTCGACTCCGTGAAGGGCCTGCGCGCGACGCTCTTCTCCCGCGTGCTGCCGCTCCCCGCCGCCGAGTTCGACCGGACGCGCCACGGCGAGTTCATGAGCCGGCTCGCGAACGACACCTCGATGGCCGGCGACGCGCTGGGGCAGGGCATCCTGCAGTTCTTCTCGTCGTGCTTCACGCTCGTCGGCACGCTCGGCTACATGCTCTGGATCAGCCCCGCGCTCACGCTCGTCGCGTGCGCCACGCTGCCGCTCACGTTCCTCGCCGGGCGCTTCCTCGTCTCGTTCTCGCGCAGGCTCTACCGCGCGCGGCAGAAGGCGATCGGCGAGATCAACGCCTTCGCCGAGGAGACGATCTCCGGGCAGCACACCGTGCAGGCGTTCGGGCGCGAGGCCGCGGCGTGCGCGACGTTCGACGAGCTCTCGGACCGCGTCCGCGCGCTGGCGTTCCGCGCCGAGGCGGTCGGCGGCGCGATGGGCCCGCTCATGAACGCGATCGGCAACCTCTCGTTCCTGCTCGTCGCCGCGGCCGGCGGCTCGATGGCGATCCGCGGCGCGGCGACGGTCGGCACCGTGGTCTCGTTCCTCCTCTACGCGCGGCAGTTCGGCCGCCCCGTGAACGAGCTCGCGGGCCAGTTCGGGCAGATCCAGAGCGCCATCGCCGGAGCGGAGCGCGTCTTCGCCACGATCGACATCCCGCCCGAGGCGGACGAGGGGCGCGGCGCCCCTCGCCCGGACGCCGCCGGCGCGGTCCGCTTCGAGGGCGTGCGCTTCGGCTACGCGCCGGAGACGCCCGTGCTGCACGACTTCACGCTCGACGTCCCCGCCGGCGCGAAGGTCGCGCTCGTCGGCGAGACCGGGTCGGGCAAGACGACCGTCATCAGCCTGCTCGCGCGCTTCTACGACCCCCAGGCCGGGCGCGTGCTGCTCGACGGCGAGGACGTGCGCTCGCTCTCCAAGGCGGCGCTGCGCCGCTCGCTCGCGATCGTGCTGCAGGACGTGCACCTCTTCAGCGGGACGGTCGCGGAGAACATCGCGTTCGGGCGCCCGGACGCCACGCGGGAGGAGATCGAGGCGGCGGCGCGTCTAGCGGACGCCGACGACTTCATCCGCCGCCTGCCGCAGGGGTACGACACGCCGGTGAGCCAGACCGACACCGCGCTCTCCCAGGGCCAGTGCCAGCTGCTCTCCATCGCGCGCGCCGCGCTCGCCGATCCGAAGGTCCTCGTGCTCGACGAGGCGACCTCGAGCGTCGACTCGCGCACCGAGCGGCGCATCCAGGCGGCGATGCGGCGCCTGCTGCGCGGGCGCACGAGCATCGTCGTCGCGCACCGGCTCTCGACCGTGCGCGACGCGGACAAGATCGTCGTGCTCGACCGCGGCCGCATCGTCGGCGAGGGCACGCACGAGGAGCTGCTCCGCTCCAACGAGCCCTATCGCCGCCTCTGCGGGGTCTGAGGTCCGGCGGGGGACGCGCCTCGGGCGCGATCCCCGCGGACGTCATTCGGCGGGCGTTTCCGGAGCCTCGGGGACCTCCGGAGCGGGAGCCTCGGGCGCAGGCTCCTCCGCGGGCGCCTCGGACGTGGCTTCCGGCCCCTCCGCCGCCTGCTCGGCGGGCGCGGGCTCCTGCGCGGTCTCCTCCGCGGGAGCCTCGGGGGCGGGCTCCTCCGAGGGAGCCTCGGGGGCGGGCTCCTCCGAGGGAGCCTCGGGCGGTGCGTCCGGCTCTTCCGCCGCCTGCTCCGCGGGCGCCTTCTCCGCCGCCCTGCGGTCCTTCGCCGGAGCGGCGTGCGGGAGCGCGAGCGGACCGGAGACGAACTCGATCAGGTAGGCGCGGTCGATCGCGAACTCGAACTGCTGGTGGAACGCGGCGGCCGCCTCGGGCGCGGTGCCCTCGGGGACGAGCGCGGCGAAGAGGTCGGCGCGCGTCGCGCCCGGATGGGACGCGACGAAGTCGAGGATCGCGCGCAGCTCCGGCACGGCGGTCGAGGCGTCGAGCGGCGTCGGCGGGCGGTGCAGGACGAACTCCTCGCGGCGGTTCTCGCCGGCGCGGAAGAACGCGAGCTTGCGCGCGCGCAGCCCGCCGCGGACGGCGAAGAAGAACGGCCCGAAGACAACGCGCTGCTCGTGCTGCCACTCGTGGCGGATGTCGCCGAGCAGGCGCGGGTCGGAGAGCTTCACGCTCGCCGCGTGCGACGCCGTCGCCTGGCGCCCGTGTCGCATCAGCTTCGGAGCCATCTCCGCGAGGAAGAGCGCCTCCGCCTCGTCGCGGGTGAAGGTCTTCGGCGGGGGCGCGTCCTCCGCCGCGGCGGCGGGCGCGGGCGTCTCGGGCGCAGGCTCCGCGGGGGCTTCGGCCGGCGGCTCCGCGGGGGCCTCGGCGGGAGGCGCCTCGGGCGCGGGCTTCGAGGGAGTCTCGGCAGGGGCGGCGGGCGCCTCGGCCGAGGGCTTCGCCGGGGCGGGCTGCGCGGACTTCAGGACGTAGACGGTCTGCTTCGACGCCTCCTTGCGCCACTGCTCGACGAGCTCGGGGTCGGCGACGCGCTCGATGCGCGCGCGGTACTCGGCCTCGGACATCCCCGCGCACTCGGGCGTGCGCAGCATCTCCTCGACGCGGCGGTTGAAGCTGTGGTGGTTGGGCGGGGCGAGGAGCCTGCCGGTGACGCCGCAGCGCGCGACGGCGGGGAAGTTGCCGGTGGGCGGATCGACGTCGATCTCCCGCGCCTCGAAGAAGTCGGGGAAGTGGACGGCGAGCAGGTGGCGGCGGAGCGACTCCTCGTCGGCCGCGAACCATTCGCACGACTGGCACTGGTGGAACCGCTCCTCCTTGTGGGCCTCGTCCCACTCGACGCGGACGAGCGTCGAGTCGGGGTTCTGGAAGAAGAGCGCGACGACCTCGCGCAGCGGCATCGCCTTGCGGCTCGCGGCGATCTTGCGCGCGGCGAGCGTGAG
>CAMNDA010000227.1 GCA_946534745.1 uncultured Verrucomicrobiota bacterium
CCTCGCGGAGGCGCGCGGAGGCCTCCCGCAGGTCCTCGGCGAGGCGGTGCGCGGCGGCGAGCTGGAAGGAGGCGTCGGGGCCCCAGGCGTCCATCCGGGCGCCGCGGAACTCGGGCGAGGTGCCGACGGGCAGCCGGAGCGCGCCGTCCGGCGTGCGCTCGAGCATCGCCCAGAAGACGTTGAAGGCGCCCTTCATGAACGGCAGCGCGCCGCGCGCGACGAACTTGCGGTCGCCGCCGCCGTAGCGCACGTACTGCCACATCATGTCGGCCATCCACATCGTCGAGCCGTGGTCCATCATGCCGGTCCAGAAGCTCGCGCTCATCGCCTTGCCGGTGTCGTCCACCGCGTGCGGGAGCATCACGCCGTCGTCGATCCCGACGAAGACCTTCGCGTTGTGCCGCAGGCGCGGCTCCCACGAGAAGATCAGGTCGAAGATCGGGCGCAGGCGCTCCAGCGCGTTGCCGCCGTAGGCCGGCCAGTAGCACTCCTGCACGTTGATGTTGAAGTGGTAGTCGCCGCCCCACGGCGGGCACTGGTAGTCCTCGTACCACGGCCCCTGCAGCGGGCACGGCGCGCCGTTCGGCTCGCCCGGATCGGCGGTCGCGCCGCCGAACTTGTACATGCCGAGCTCCCAGAGATACTGCAGCGTCGGGTTCGGAAGGTCGAGCCTCGGGACTCCCGCCCAGTAGACGGCCCACGCCTCCGCGGTGCGCGCGAAGAGCGCGTCGGCGCCGGTCTCGGCGGCGGCGCGCGCCGCGGCGCGGGCGGCGTCGAGCGCGCGCAGCGCGGCCGTGACGGAGAGCGGGTTGCCGCCGCGCCGGGCGGCGGCGAAGAGCGCGCGCGGCGCGCGGACGAACGCGAGGCCGACCGCGGGGTCGTGCGGGAGGGGCTGCGCGAAGCCGTCGGGCTCGACCGTGGGCGGCGCGAAGCCGCGCCCCTCGAGCTGTTCGCGCGCGATCGGGTTCTCCCAGGCGGGGACGGCGCGCACGGCGGGCTCGAGACCGGCGGGCAGCGCGACGGCGACGGCGCCCGTGGCGCGGTCGAGGACGATCCTGAGCGTCGGGTTCGAGAGTCGCCCCGCGCGGCCGCGCGTGCGGACCTCGACGAACGCGGCGCGCGTGTCGAGGCGCGCCGTGTCGAGCGCGAGGCCCTCGGGGAGCGTCAGCTCCAGGCGGCCGACGGGCAGCAGCTGGGGCGTCTTCGCCGTCGGCGGGAAGATGGACTTGAGCGCGGCCTCGTCCTTCGCCTCGAGCGCGCGGCGGATGGCGCCGTAGGACTGCCCCTCGCGCCATTCCGCGCCGCCGTCGTGGTCCCAGAGCGTCGTGGATCCGAACGTGAGCTGGAGGACCGCGCCCTCGCCCCAGACCATGAGTCCTGTCGAGGAGTTGCCGAGCATCGGGCCCGTGTGCGGGCGGGACAGGGGGAAGTGCCAGACGGGGAAGTCGGTCTTGGCGAGCCGCACGGGCGCGGCCTTGGACGTAGCGTTCATGGCGCGCGAGTATAGCCCACCCTCCCCGCGCCCGCAAGTCCGGCGCTTGCCCCGCGCTCGGATTCCGCGTGACTTCTGCGGCGGGATTTGGTAGAGTGACGGCCGTCGACGGGCGACGAAGGACTTTTCGACATGCCGACCATCTGCTTCTTCCGAGGAATTAAGATTTTCATCAATTGGGACGACCACAACCCGCCCCATTTCCACGCCGTCTACGGCGGCATGGAAATGTCGGTGCTCATCGAAAGCGCCGAACCGATGGCCGGCGAACTGCCGCCGAACCAGAGGAAGATGGTCCTCGCCTGGGCCGTCCTGCACCGGGAAGAACTTCTCGACGACTGGGCTCTTGCGGAAAGGAACCAGGCTCTCTTTCCGATCGACCCGCTTCGGTAGAAGAAAGGCGTTTGCATGAACCGTTCCCGACAGTGGTATCTGGAAAACGGCTTTTCTCCCGCCGCCGCCGATTATTTCTCCCGCGGCGGACGGAGGATTTCGTCTGTTTCCGCCGCGGATGACTACACGCTCTTCCTCGACTTCGACAACGGAGAACGCCGCCTGTTCGATTGCAAGCGCTTTTTCACGCCGGGCTCGGTTTTCGAATCGATTCGGAGCCCGGCGGCCTTCAAGCGCGTTTTTCTGGACGAATGCGGGAACGTCGCCTGGGACATAGACCCCGCCGTGGACAGTTCCGTCCATTGGGACAACCGCATCGATCTCTGCAAGGATTCCTGCTACCTGGGCAGCGTTCCCGTCGCCTCCGACCGTTATCCCGAGATCGAGGTCCCGCCCCTTTCCGTCGCCGAGTCCGGCCTGCCGCCCTACAAGGCATAGCCCCATTCAGCATTCAGCATTCAGCATCCATCATTCGGAGAAACATCCGCCACCCGGAACCCCTGAACCACAAACAAACCCTTTAGCGAACTGCTAAACGACGTCGCCTCGGAAAACCTAGCACACTTTCCCTCGTCGTACTTCTGACAAGGCCGAAGCAAGCCTTGTGCAATTCCATCAGCAGGACGCGCCCCACCGGGCGCGTTCTCGACCATGTGAATTGCACGGGCCTGTGCTAGGGCCTCCGAGGCGAACATGGAACCGGGAACGCGCTCTTTTTTGTAGCCGTCGGTCTTCCGTGCCGCCGCGATGCAGCCGCATCGCGACGGGAACGAGGAAGACGACATGGCGAACAAGGATTTGAACGCCGCGAAGCGGGCGAAGAACGACGAGTTCTACACGCAGTATTCGGACATCCAGACGGAGGTGAACGCCTACCTGGAGTTCGATCCCGACACGTTTCGCGGCAAGACGGTCCTGCTGCCGTGCGACGATCCCGAATGGAGCAAGTTCACGCGGTTCTTCGCGGAGAACTTCGAGAGGCTCGGTCTCAAGAAGCTGATTTCCACGAGCTACGCCGTCGAGAGCAAGAAGTATCGGACGCCCTACCTACCGACGCTGTTCGAAACGGAAGCGCCGCAGTTCGACGAATCGAAGACGCGCGTGAACGGCAAGATTTTCGTCCTCGACCACGACGCCAACGGCAGCGGACGGATCGACCTGGACGATTTGCAATGGAAGTATCTCGACGGCGACGGCGACTTCCGCAGCAACGAGGTGAAGCGTCTCCGCGACGAAGCGGACGTGATCGTCACGAATCCGCCGTTCTCCCTCTTCCGCGAGTTTCTCGCGTGGGTTCTTGAAGCGGACAAGCGATTTCTGATCGTCGGCAGCATGAACGCAATCAAATACAAGGACGTGTTTCCCCTGATCAAGGAAAACCGGTTGTGGCTCGGGAACGGCTTCGCAAACGGGAACGCCTTCTTTTCGGTCGCATCGGGAACGCGGACGGAATACGCCGAGGGCGTTTACGATTCCGGCAGCAATCTCGTGAAGTTCCGCAATTGCTGCTGGTTCACGAATCTCGACCACGGCCGGCGCCACCAACCGCTGCAGCTGATGACGATGGACGAAAACAGGAAGTATTCCCGCCACAGGGAGATCCGGGACGCGGGCTATCGGCATTACATCAACTTCGACGGAATCGAGGTCCCGTTCGTCGACGCGATCCCGTCCGACTACGACGGCGTAATGGGCGTGCCGATCTCCTTTCTCGACAAGTTCTGCCCGGAGCAGTTCGAAATCGTCGGGATGAGTCTCGACCTGGCGGATATGTCGGTCATTCGCCAACGGCTAGGCCGCAATGACGGCGGTCCGGTTTTCTACATCGAGAAAGACGGCAACCCCGTTCGTCTCTACGACCGTCTCGCCATCCGCAGGAGGAAAACGCCATGACTACCGAACTCCGCACCGACATCACGGTCGAAGAAATCTGCAAGGGTTTCCAATATAGCAAACTAGAAGGAAAAGGTCTTTTCGGCTTGAGCGGGAAGCTCGTGATCCAGCCCGAATACCAGCGCAACTACATCTACGCCGAAGCGCGGCGCGAGGCGGGCGTGATCGATTCGCTTCTGAAGGGCTATCCGATCGGATTGCTCTATTTCGTGAAGGCGGGCGAACGGCTGGAAGTGCTGGACGGGCAGCAGCGAATCACGAGCATCGGCCGGTTCGTGACGGAGAAGTTCGCCATCCTAGGATCGGACGGGCACGAGCGCAACTTTTCGAGCCTTCCGGCGGACAAGCGGGAGAAGATTCTGCGGACGAAGCTCACGATCTACGTGTGCGAGGGAACGGAAAGCGAAATCAAGGACTGGTTCCGCACGATCAACATCGCCGGAATTCCGCTCAACGAACAGGAGCTGCGCAACGCGATCTACTCGGGGCCGTTCGTCACGGCGGCCAAGGCGGAATTCTCCAATTCGTCCAACACCCGCCTTCAGAAGTGGAAATCCTACGTGAAGGGGAACGAGAAGAGGCAGGAGATTCTCGAGGAAGCGTTGCGCTGGGTCGGCGGCGGCGACATCGACGGCTACATGCAGTCGCACCGGTTCGACGGCGACATCGACGAGCTCAAAGCGCATTTCGACACCGTGATCGACTGGGCGGGAACCGTCTTCAAGGGCGTGGAAAGCGAAATGTGCGGCCTCGACTGGGGACGGCTGTGGAACACCTATCACGGGCGCGCCTACGATCCCGACGACGTTTGGAAGCGCGTAGAGACTCTCTACTCCGACGACTTCGTAACGGCGAAGAAGGGAATCTTCGAATACGTCCTCGGCGGGGGAACGGATCCGAAGCTCCTGAACGTCCGCGTCTTCGACAAGGCGACGGCGAAGAATGCCTACTCGAAACAAACCTCCGCCGCAAGGAAGAAGGGCGTGTCGAACTGTCCGCTCTGCGCCGTCGGACACGAAGCGAACCGAACAAAACTGTGGGCTTTCGAGGAAATGGAAGCCGACCATGTGTCTGCGTGGAGCCGCGGAGGCGCAACGAACATTTCAAACTGCCAGATGCTCTGCCGCACGCACAACCGTGCGAAAGGGAACCGCTAGTCTCTTCCTTGCGACGGTTCAACGCCCTCCGTGGCGGGGTGGAGACCCCGCCACGGAGGA
>CAMNDA010000228.1 GCA_946534745.1 uncultured Verrucomicrobiota bacterium
CGTTCAACCCCGCGGATCGGCGCTGCCGATCCGCGTCCTGCGCGTCGACCGACAGGGCGACGCGACCGATGCGCTCCGCGCGGCGTGCGAGGCGGAGGCGGAGGCGCTGGCTCGCGCGGGCGGCGTGGACGGCTTCGTCCTGAAGTCCCGCTCGCCGAGCTGCGGGCTCGCCTCGCCGCTGCACGACATGCAGGGGCGCGAGACCGGCGCGGCGCCGGGGCTCTGGGCGGCCCTCGCGCGCGAACGCTTTCCCGACGCGACGTTCCGCGAGGTCTAGCGGAGGTTGCCGATCGCGAAGGCGAGGGAGACGGCGGAGTAGGACGTCGCGAGGACGGGGTCGTTCTCCCAGAAGCGGCCGTTGGCGTTCACGAAGGAGCCGTCTTCGCGCTGGAGGGAGACGAGCTTGGCGACGAGTTCCGCGCGCCAGTCGATCGGCGGCTGCCCGGCGGCGTCGCCGGAGCGGGGAATGGAGTCGATCCCCGCGGCGGTGAGGGCGCGCGAGAGGATGTCGTAGAAGAAGTAGAGGCCCTGGTCTCCGACGCCGGGGTTCTCGTCGACCGTCCAGTGCCTCGACGCCCAGTCGAGCGTCGACTGCACGCGGGGGTCGGCGCGGTCGAGGCGGCAGTAGACGAGGGACTCCAGGCCCGAGTAGGTGATGGAGCCGTAGGAGCGGAGGACCACCTTGCCGTCCTCGCCCTTCTCGGTGCCGGCCTTGGCGTCGGCGTGGGAGTAGGCGAAGCCGCCGGCGTTGTCGCCCGCGCCCGCGCCGTTGTGGAGCGACTCGGCGTAGGCGAGGGCGGCCTCCCAGTCGATGTCGGCCTTTCTTTCGCCCGCGGGGCGCATGTCCTCGTAGCTCTGCGTGCGGCGCATCGCGTCGATCGCGAAGGCGGTGTTGTTGAGGTCGGCGTAGCGGTGGGGCGCGGCCTTGTCGTAGCCGAAGCCGCCGGCGAACTGGTCGTCGCCCTCCAGCTGGGAGGAGGCGAGGAACGAGCGGGCCCTGAGGACGGCGGCGACGAACGGCTCGTCCGTGCGGCGCGTGAAGGAGAGGGCGGAGAGGGCGAGCGCCGTGTTGTAGGTCGAGAGGCCTCCGCCGGCGCGGCCGGGGACGGGCTGGTAGATGCCGCCGTCGGGCTGCGCGCGGGAGAGGAGCCAGTCGGACGCCTTGCGGATCGCGTCGGCGTAGGCGGGATCGTCCGCTCCGACCAGGGCCCAGAGCGCGACGGCGGAGAGGCCCGGGTGCTTGGGGTTGGAGAACGAGCCGTCGTCCTTCTGCTGCGCGGCGAGCCACGCGGCGGCGCGGGCGAGGGCGGCCTTCGCGTCCGCGGTCGGGGCGGCGTCGGCGAGGGCGGCCCGGGCGGCGGCGGCATCGGTTTCGGCGGCGGGGGCGGCGGCTTCCTCGGCGGCGAGGGCGGGAAGGGCCGCGGCGAGGGCGAGGAGGAGGGGGAGTCGTTTCATGGAATGGCGGGTGTCCGGAGGGTCTGCCGGTATAAACGCGGCCGGGGCGGCCGTTGGTTCGGCGCAGGGGCGCTAGAAGGTGATTCCGGCGTAGAAGAGGAGCGAGACGGCGTCGAAGTCGGCCTTCTTGTCGAAGCGCTCGCGCGCGGCGACGATCGCCGCGTCGTCCTTCTCCTTGGACTTGATCTCGGCGGCGATGTCCATGTACTGGAGGCGTGCGCCGAGCTCGAGGCAGGTCGTCTCCGTCATCGGGAGGTCGACGGCGGCGTCGAACGTGAGCGAGAAGTAGTCCAGGTCGATGTCCTTGGCGCGGTGGCTGGAGCTCGTGAACGGCTTGGTGCTGCCGCTGTAGGAGAAGTAGCCGAGGTTCGCGCGGAAGATCCACTGGACCCAGTCCTCGGGGCCGAGGCGCAGCTCGCCGCCGATCCCGACCATCGGCGCGCCGGCGCCGATGAAGCTGTCGGACGAGCCGCCGACGACGAAGTCGACGGGCGGGTTCTGGTAGACCGCCGTTCCGCGCGCCTTGCCGGCGTCGACCTTGTATTTGCCGAGGATCAGGACGAGGCCGGCGTCGAGCTCGGGCGTGAAGCTCAGCTCCTCGCCGAGCCAGAACGTGAAGGGCGTGAGCGCGAAGGCGCCGGACGTGAGGAATCCGTCGAAGTCGAGCGAGAAGCGGGAGCCCTTCGGGATCTTGAGGTGGTCGTAGGATCGTCCGCCGTACTTGATGTCGTCGCCGACGCCGAGGTAGTAGTCGCGCTTGGCGTTCGCGGAGGCGTCGAGCGAGAGCCGGACGAGGTCCCAGCGGAAGTTCCAGAACGTCCACTGCTTCTCGTAGCGCAGGCCCATCGTGGAGTAGGGGGCGTCGACGCCGAAGTCGGAGAGCGAGTAGGACTCGGCGAGCGACTGCTTCCAGTTCTGCCCCGAGGCCTTGTAGTAGGCGCGGAAGGTTTCGTCGACGTGCCCCGAGATGTCGAGCAGCGAGCCGTAGGAGAGCGACCACTTGGCGTTGCGATCCTCGGGGAGCGGATGCCCCCATTCGAGCTGCACGTCGAACGCGAAGGCGGAGGTGGCGGCGAGGAGGAAGGGGAGGAGGATTCGTTTCATGGGGGTGGCCCGCCTGGGTTTCGGAGATGGGTTGCCGACGGGTAGAGAGTTTACGGGCGAAGGGGCGGCGTGTAAAGGCGAAAGTGGGCGCGCGGTCCCGCTAGGACGGAAGCCGCCGTCCATCCTACCATGCCGGCTCGCGGCTTTGCAAGGCCGGCGCGCGGCGCCTGCGCCGCGGAAAGTCGCCGGGATCGCGTCCCCGCTTGACGCCTCCCCGGGGCTCTGCTACCATGCTCCCCGTCGCCACCATGCCCTCCGCGCCCGAGGCGGACGTAATATTCTTCGCCGCCTCGCCGAGAAGCCAAAAACCGGACCCGCCGTGAAAGCACTCGTCACTCGTCTCTCGTCACTCGTCGCTGCGCTTGCGGCCCTGGCCGCGGGCGCACGCGAGCCCATCACCGCGGAGGGCGCGAAGCAATGGGCGCAACTCTGCCCGCCGCTCTCGATGGACGAGGCCGCCGCCGCGACGGAGGCGCTCGTCTTCACGAACGCCGCCGGCGCGACGCTCCCCTACCGGCAGTACGTCCCGGCCGACCTGCGGGACGGCGAGCGCGTCCCGCTCGTCCTCCTGCTGCACGGCGCGGGCGAACGCGGGACGGACAACCGCCTGCAGCTCGTGCACGGCGGCCGCCAGCTCCTCGCCTGGGGGCGGGAATGGAAGCTGCCGTTCGTCCTGGTGGCGCCGCAGTGCCCCGGCGGGAAGCAGTGGGTCGACACGCCCTGGGGCGCCCTCGCGCACACGATGCCGGAGCGCCCCTCCGAGACGCTCGCGCTCGCGATGGAGCTGCTCGACGACCGCCTCGCCGCGCTCCCCGTCGACCCCGACCGCGTCTACGCGACCGGCGTCTCGATGGGCGGCTACGGCGTCTGGGACCTGCTGCAGCGCCGCCCCGGCGACTTCGCGGCGGCCGTCCCCGTCTGCGGCGGCGGCGACACGAACCTCGCCTCCCGCCTCGTCTCCGTGCCGATCCGCGCGTTCCACGGCCTGGCCGACGGCATCGTCCCGCCCTTCCGCTCGCGCTCGATGGTCGACGCCATCCGCGCCGCCGGCGGCACGCTCGCGGAACTGGACGAATACCCCGGCGTCGGACACGACTCCTGGAACCGCGCATACGGCGACCCCTCCACGCTCGACTGGCTCTTCGCGCAGCGCCGCGGCGGCGGCGTCTCGCGGG
>CAMNDA010000229.1 GCA_946534745.1 uncultured Verrucomicrobiota bacterium
CCTGCGCGCCGCCGTCGGCGAGCCACCAGACGAGGATCGCGACGACGAAGAGGAGGATGATCCACTTGAGATACGGATTGCCCTGCGGCGGCGCGGACTGCGCCGCCTCGGCGTCGCCCTGCGCGGGCGCGGACGGCCGGGCGCGGCGGCGGCGCGAACCGCCGCCGGAGGACGGGCGCGTGAGCATCCGGCCGAGGATGAGGCCGCCGATCGTCGGCGCCCACTTCTTCACCGTCGAGGCGGGCACCTTCCCGAGGCCGGGGACCTCCACGGTCTTCGCGGCGCGCGTCTTTCGCGCCTTCTTCGCCGCGGAGCGCGGCACGGACCGGCGCGCGGTCTTCCCGCCGAACAGGGAGGTCAGCTTCTTCAGCGTCGAAGCGCCGCGCGCGAGCTTCCGCACGTCCTTGAGGTCGATGGCGCCGTTCGTCTCGTCTTCCATGCCGGGCGAGTCTACCACGCCTTCTCGTCGCCCGCAAGGAGCCCGCTAGAACGACGCGTTGACGATCGGGAGGAACGGGACCGGGCCCTCGGCGATGACGTTGCAGAGCCCGATCTGGACGCCGGCGAAGGTCCGCGCCTGGTTCCAGAGGCCGAGCTGGAGGCCCGCGCCGCTGTCGCACACGTTCACGAGGCCGATCTGCGCGCCGCGCATCTCGCCGGCGCGCGGCGAGGCGTCGAGGTCGAGGCAGACGTTCACAAGGCCCGCCTGGAAGCCGTCGACCGCGTCGGCGCGCGCGGCGAGCGCAACCTGTCCGCCGAGAACGCGGTCCGCCTCGGCGTAGCCGCCGAGCTGGAGGCCCCGGAGGTCGTCGGCCACGGCGACGTAGCCGAGCTGGATGCCGCGGAATTCGCGGGCGCGGGCGGCGATGGCGGCGAGCTGCAGGCCGTAGGAGGGCTCGTCGCCCGCCGCGGTTCCGAAGAGTCCCGCGACCTGGATGCCGCGCAGCGAGCCGCGCGAGACGCACGAGAGGCCGCCCAGCTGCAGGCCGAGCGTGTCGCCGCCCACGAGGTCGAAGAGGCCGATCTGGACGCCGGTCTCGTCGCCGATCGTGTGTCCGGCGAGCAGGCAGACGTCGAGGCCTGAGACGTTCCGGTTTTCGGCCGAGAAGAGCGCGAGGCGGAGGCCGATCACGTCCGTGTCCCCGTCGCCGATCTGCAGGCGCGGGTCGATGGCGAGGTCGGCGATCTGGGGGATGCCGTCCCCGCCTTCGTCCGCCTCCATCTCCGCGCCGAGCATCGCGTTGTTCCGGCCGAACTCGCCGGGCGCGACGAACGGCTTCGGCGGAACGTCCTGCAGCGCGCGGGACGTCTCGCGGAAGCCGACGTAGAACGATTCTCCGACGTCGAAGGTCGTGTAGCCGCCGACCACGACGGCACCCACCCCGGCGATCGCGCCGACGAGGACGAGCGGCGAGGCGGCCCCGGCGTAGAGGGCGCCCTCGCAGACGGCGCCGAACGATTCGGCGCGGGAGGGGGCCGGCGCGGCGGAGAGCGCGGCGCAGGCGGCGAGGACGAGGAGGCGGGAAGCGTGGCGGGAACGGGCGGAGGCGTTCATGGACGGGGTTCTCGGAGGGGTTGCGCGGTGTCGCGCGACTCCCCTCTGACGAATCCCGGACGCCGGATATTCACTTTTTGATTCGCGCCGCGGACAGGTTCGCGCGGCCGGTCGTCCGGCCGCGCTCGTCCACGAAGCGGACCGCGATCGCGCCGTCCGCGCGGATGTCGACGGCGCCGCACGTGTAGGTCCCGCGCCCCTTGTCGACGAGCGAGGAGCACACGACCGGGCACGGCGCGCCGTAGTCGTCGTGCGCGCCGCCGGGCGGCTCGAGCCAGCATTCGTGCAGGTGCCCCGTGAGCATCGCCTGCGGGCGCAGCCGCGCGACCATCCGGCACCAGCGGCGCCAGCGCGGCCCCTCGATGTCGAAGGGCGGGCGGATGCGGTGCGAGAAGGGGTTGTGGCACACGACGATGCGCCACCGCGCGCCGCGCGGCGGCCCGCGCCGCACGACGCCGCGCAGCCAGGCCTCCTCCTCCTCCCGGAACGCCTCGCAGCAGACCGTGTGGCCGTATTCGTCGCAGTCGTCGACCTTGTCCTCGCCCGTGTCGAGCGAAAGGCCCCAGACCGGCCCCGCGCGGAACTCGCAGTAGGAGCGGCCGCCGTCGGTCGGCGTGAGCTCCGCGTACTGCTCCGCGAAGACGCCGCGCAGGTCGTGGTTCCCGCGCGCGAAGACGCACGGATACGCGCCGCGCGTGATCCGCCCCGCGATGAGGTGCGGCACGGCCATGCGCTCGGGGCTGCCGCAGTCCTCGGGGATGTCGCCGTTGAGGAGCAGCAGGTCCGGCCGCTCCCTCAGGCCGGCGGCCGCGCCGACGGGCCCCTCGACGAAGCTGTGCGTGTCGGCGACGTTGAGGAGGCGCAGGACGCCGCCGCGCGGCGCGACGGGACGGAACCGCGCGACCTCGAGGCGCTGCACGTCGAGCGTCTTCGTGAAGTACGCCTCGCGCTTCACGATCGGGCGGAGGCAGACGGCGTAGGCGCGCGCGCGGTCGAGGTCGCGCTGCGGGAGCGACGCGACGTGCACCGGGCGCCCGGAGCGCAGAATGCCGTTGGCGTGGTCGTAGTGCGCGCGCCCGGCGCATTCGACCCACATCGTGCACTCGGCGGTCACGGGCACGCAGATCCGGTATTCGTCGCCGACGGCGTAGACCGAGGGCGGCGCGGCGAAGAGCGGGGGAAGGTCGTTCATGGCGCGCGATTCTACCACGCGCCCCCGTCGCCGGACAAACGCGCCGGCGCGCTTGCGCCGCGTGGCGGGGTCTGGTAGGATTCCGCGCCATGGAGACACTGGAGCGGATGGTCATCGCGGGCGGCGGTCCCGCCGGGCTTTCGGCCGCGATCTACGCGGCCCGCGCCGGGCTCGCGCCCGTCGTGCTCGAGGGCGCCGCCCCGGGCGGCCAGCTCGGCCAGCTGGAGCGAATCGACAACTACCCCGGCTTCGCCGAGGGCGTCGGCGGCGCCGACCTCGCGCTCGCGATGCGCGCGCAGGCGGAGCGCTTCGGCGCGAGGCTGCGCCCCGGCGAGGAGGC
>CAMNDA010000230.1 GCA_946534745.1 uncultured Verrucomicrobiota bacterium
CGCCGGTGTGGACGCTCTTGCCGGCGACCGTCATCTCCTTGACGGTCAACGTGTGCCCCTCCGTGTAGACGCACTGCGAGCCGTCGTCCGATGCGAGCGCGAGCGCTTGGACGCGGACGTCCTGCGTGAGGCGCAGCGCGCCGTGGCCGGAGAGTTCCCAGTTCGTCTTCTGCAGCGCGGTGCGCGTGTCGCCGTCCTGCATCGCCGGCAGGTGCGTGGCGGGGGCGACCGACTCGCCCGCCGGGACGCGCCACGTGGGCTCGCCGCCGTTGTAGCGGAACACGTTGTCCACCTTCACGAGCGGATCGGCGCCGGGGGCCATCAGGCAGACCGTGCCCGCGGCGGCCGGGGAGACGTCGTAGGCCGCGGCGTCGGTGGCGTTCTGCATGCCGCCGCCATTCGCCTCGATGGTGCCGGTGAAGGCGGCGAAGTCCGCGTTCGCGCCGGTGAGCGCGATCTTGACGCGGCCGCCGCTGCCGGGGCCGAAGCCGCCGTTGGCGCCGCCGTTGGCGTCGATGGAGCCGGAGCCCGAGAGCGAGTCTGCGGTGAGGTTGACCGAGCCGCCGGAGCCGGCGCCGCCGACGACCTCCGCCCCCCAGATGGGGTAGCCGAAGCCGCGCGAGCAAATGACGCCGTCCACGGTCAGCGCGCCCGCGACGTCGAGCTTCACGATGCCGCCGCCGCCGTAGTTGGCGCTGTCGCCGTGGCCGCCCGAGCCGTAGGAGAGCGGGTCGAGGATCGAGCCGTAGGAGACGAAGCCCGTGGCGTTGGTCATGTGGCCGCCCTCGCCGGCGAACGAGCCGCCCGCCGTGCGCAGGTAGCCGGGGCCGTGGTCCGCCGTGTAGCCGCGAGGCGCGCCGTCGTTGTCGTTGTAGTTTTGCGACGTGCCCGCGACGATGCGGGCGTTGGCGCCGACCGTCAGCGATCCGCCGACAATGACGTTCACCATCTCCGTCGGTTCGTTCGCCGGCCCGCCGTGCGTCCACGTGCCGGCGCCGAGGAGGACGTCGCCCGTGACGGTGAGCGGCGCGCCGTTCGTGGTGTGGAAGAACACCTGGTGCTTCGGGTCGGCGAAGTCGGCGGGCTGCACCCAGCCCGCGACGGTGCCGGATCCGGTTTCGGGATGCCAGTCGAGCCGGACGTCGTGGAGGCGGTCGAAGACGAACACCGTCTCGCTCGCGGTCGGGACGTGGCGCAGCGACCAGTTCGCGGCCTCGCGCGAATCGGTCGAGACGGCGCCGGTCCAGACGTTCGTCGGGGCGCCCGGCTCCATCATCGAGTAGATCGTCGCGGGCGAGGGGCTCGCCCAGACCTCATCCGTCCCGTTCGTCGCGACGAGGCGGTAGTAGTAGAGGAAGCCCGGATCGAGCGCGATCGAGGTCGAGACTTCGCCCGCGGCCGCGCTCCCGAGGTCGACCACGTGGTCCCAGCCGGTTAGCGTGCGGCCGGGATCAGTCTTGCCGTAGACGGCGACGAGGCCGGAGGCGGGATTGCCGGGATGGTCGACCGTCGCGGAGAGCGTCGCCGTCGTGTCGGAGGTCAGCGTCGCGTACACGAAGCCGTCGGCGAAGGCGAACTCGTCCGCCGAGACGGGCGTGAGGTAGAAGTCCGCGTAGTTCGTGTCGCCGTCGATCGCCGCGCCGTGGTCCTCCACGGTGAAGAGCGAGATGAAGGTGTCCTTGTCGATGACTTCGCCGTTGTAGCGGAACTTCGGGGTCGTCGCGTTGGAGCCGAACGACTTGGCGAAGATGTCGTCGATGGTCTTGAATCCGGACATGATCGTGAACTTCGACGTCGAGCCCGCGGGGACGTTGATGTAGGTGCCGCCGGACTGCCAGAAGCCGTCGAAGGTGCCGGTGCGCAGGATGAGATTCGGGCCGTTGAACGTGACGACGGAATTGGCGGACTGCGGCGAGAAGATGTTGGCGTTGATCGTGCCCGTGCCGGAGAACGTCGTGCCGTTCGCCGGTTGGAATTCGTTGCCGACGTAGAGCGTGCCGCCGGCCATCTCCTGATAGAGCGTGGACGCGTCGCCGCCGACCGTGCCGTCGACCGTGTAGGTGATGCCGGTGCCGATGACGACGCGGGCGTTGCCGGATTTCACGAGCTGGTTGCAGAACAGCTGTCCGCCATTTTGCAGGACGAGCCGGCCCTCCAGGCGGACCTGGTCCGGATTGGCGGCGTTGTTCTTGTAGTCGATCGTGCCGCCGTCGATGACGACGTTGCCGTGGAAGAACGGCCACGCGCCGCCGTTCTGCACGAGCGACGCCCCGCCCGAGACGGTGAGCGTGGTGCCCGCCTGCGTGACGAGGTCGCCGCCGGGCACGTAGGTCACGACGACGCCCGCGCCGTCGATCACGACATCGTCGCCGTTGAGGGTGTTGCCGGGGGACGTCGTCGCGGGCGCGCCGTCGTAGTTCCAGTTGGCGATGGAGAACCAGAGGCCGTCGCCGGCCGAGCCGGTCCACGTGTAGGTGCCGGCGAGCGCTTGTGCGCAAAGCAAAACGGCAGCGGAGGCCGCAAGGGCTTTCGTGTTCATGGGGAGGGATTTTTTCGGGTGTTTTTCGATCGGGGCTCTGCCGTACGGGAGACAGAGTAGCAGAGAAGCGGAATGGTTGCAAGCGAAATCTGGTTTGTCCTTGGTCTACTTCCAGGAGATCCAGTCGAACAGGGCATCGGCGGCGTCCGCCGAGAAGGTCAGCGTGTGGCGGCCAGGGGCGAGGCGGAGCGGGAGGACATAGTCCTGGAAGCCCCACTTGCCCGGCTCGAAGGGCTTGATCTCGAGCCCCCCCGCGGAGGGCAGGCGTCCGGCGCGGATGTCCGGGTCGTCGACCGCGACGCGGAGCGTGCGTCCGCGCGCGGCGCTCAGGACGAGCGTTCCGTCGCCGCCGGGCGCGGCGACGTCGACCTGGAGCGTGAAGGAGCCGGTGCGGCCGGAGTCGGGCTCGCCGATCTGCACGACGACCTGCGCCTCGGGATCGTAGCGGATGCTCGCGCCGTCGCCGGTCTCGACCCGGGCCGCGCCGGCGGCCTTGAAGACGCCGGGCCACGCGTCCCAGCGCTTCGGGTCCGGGTGCGGCATCGCGACGTAGAGGCGGCCGAGCTTCGTGAGGCCGCCGCCGGGCGCGATCAGGCTGTTACGATCGGCGCCGAAGTCGGCCTTGAACCAGGCGTAGCGTGCGATGTTCGGCGCGCGCTCGAGCGCGTCCACCGCCTGCACCAGGTAGTCCAGCGCGGCGGCTTCGTCCGGCGCGCCGGACCAGTTGAACTCCGTGACCCACACCGGCGTGGCGGGGTAGCGCTTCGCGAGCTCGCCGAGGATCCAGCGCATCTCCCAGATGTTGCCGTAGATGTGGATGCCCATCGCGGCGGGCTTCTCGAGGCCCGCCTCCCTAAGGTACCACTCGAAGGCGTCGAGATACGGAAAGACGAACGTGTAGACGACCTCCTTCTTCTGGACGGGGTCGAAGCCGCGCCAGCTGTCGCCCTCGGGCGTGCCCATCGCCATGTTCGGCGCAACGAGCGGGACGCCGTGGCGCCTGCACTGCGCGGCGAGCTCGCGCCACGACTTCGCGGCGTCCTCGGGCGACTGGAACGCCTGCCCGCGGAGGTTCGGCTCGTTGAGGCCGAGCACGGCGGAGGGCTTCGGGCCGGTCGTGAGGACCGCCTCCAGATGGTCGCGGAAGCCCTGCTGCGGCCCCCAGGCCATCGGGATGAACTCGATGCCCTTCGCCCGCGGGTCGTTGAACGCGTCGGGCTTGCCGACGCCCCAGTTGTAGGCCCACGAGACGCCCGGCGAAAGCGCGGCGAGGTCCGCCGCCGCGATCTCGTTGAAGCCGATGCCGCGCTTCGGGCTCGGGTCCGCATGCACGCCCGCGGCAAGCGCGAGAGCGAGGAGGATCGATACGTTCGTTTTCATGGCGGGAGGCCCGGGAAAAGGGGAAAGGCAGGAGGAATGGGCTCCATCCTACCAGAACGCGGGGGGCAATGCAAGAAAAATCTGGTATGCAACTGGTATAGTCTTTTCGCTTGCGGGCGGCGCTCCGTTCCGATAGTATTCTCCGCCATGAAACGCCTTCTCCCGCTCCTCGCCGCCTCGGCGCTGTCGCTTCCCCTCCCCTCCCCCGCCTCCGACGTCCGCGTCGACATGGGGCGGCTCTCGGTCCCCGACGTGCCGATCGAGTTCCATGCCGTCGCCCACCGACCGGACTGGACGGGGCGCGGCGAGCAGTCGCTCTCCCTCGAGGAGGACGGCGAGGGCCGCCACGCCTTCGCGATCCGGCTCGACGGCGCGACGTTCGACGGCCGCGCCTCCTACCGCGAGGAGGATGGCGCGGTCCGCGCCGAGTGGTCGATGGCGCCCGACCGCGACGTGGAGCTCGCCTGCCTCTGCGTCTCCGGCACGCTCCCGCTGTCGCGCTTCGCGGGCGGCACGGCGACCTTCGACGGTGCCGAGGTGGCGCTGCGGCGCGAGGACGCCCCCGCCGCCGGCCTCTTCTGGGGGAATGTGCGCGCGATGTCGGTCCGCGACGCCGAGGGGCGCGAGGCCTTCTCGCTCTCGTTCCCCGAGCCGACGCAGGTCCTGCTCCAGGACAACCGCCGCTGGGGGACGCCCGTCTACGAGCTCCGGCTCATCCTCGGCTCCGGGACGTTCGCCGCCGGCGAACGGTGCACGCTCGCGTTCACGCTCGCCGGGCCGGAGCCGCGCGCGCTGAAGCGCTTCGTCCCGAACCGCATCGAGGCGGGGCCCGACTGGATCCCGGTCGCCGTCGACCCGGACGTCGAGCCCGGCTCCGCGCTCGACTTCACGGACGTCGTCCCGCACGACGCCCCCGCCGGCGCGCACGGCCGCGTCGTCGCGCGCGGCCCGCACTTCGAGTTCGAGGGCCTGCCCGGCGTCGCGCAGCGCTTCTACGGCGTCAACCTCTGCTTCGACGCGAACTTCCCCGACCACGACGCCGCGCGCCGCGCGGCGGAGCGCCTTGCGCGCACCGGCTACAACGCGGTGCGCTTCCACCACCACGACGGCGGGCTCTCGGGATGGGCGCCCGATTCCACCGCGCTCGACCCGGAGAAGGCGGACCGCTTCGACTTCCTTGCCGCCGAGCTGATCTCGCGCGGCATCTACCTCACGACCGACCTCTTCGTGAGCCGGCACGTCGCGTGGCGCGCCTGCGGGATCGACCGCGACGGCACGATCCCGATGGACACGTTCAAGACGCTCGTGCAGTTCCACGAGGGCGCCTTCTCCAACTACCTCGCCTTCGCGCGCTCGTTCCTCGGCCACGTCAACCCCTACACCGGGCGCCGCTACGCCGACGAGCCGGCGCTGGCGTGGATCTCGCTCGTCAACGAGGGCAACCTCGGCAACCACGGCCCCGGCATCTTCCGCGAGATCGCCGCGCTCTGCGGGGATTCCATCCCGTCCGACATTCCCGACAACCTCTGGAACGGCAACGACCCGCGCGTCGCCCCGTTCGTCCGGTTCCTGCGCGAGCGCGAGGAGCGCTTCGCGGCGCGCGTCACGGCGTTCCTGCGCGACGAGATGGGCTGCCGCGCGCTCCTCACGGACATGAACTCGTGGTTCTACCCCGTGGCCTACCAGCTGCCGCGCGGCCGGTCGCTCGACTACGTCGACGACCACTTCTACGTCGACCACCCGCGCTTCCTCGAGCAGTCCTGGCGCCTGCCCTCGGCCTGCAACGACGCCAACCCGATCGCCGGCGAATCGATGGGCGCGCAGGGCCTCGCCGTGCGCCGCCTCCTCGACCGCCCGTTCACGATCACCGAGTGGAACTACGCCGCGCCCGGCCGCTACCGCGGCGTCGGCGGCATCGCGACCGGCGCCGCGGCCGCGCTCCAGGACTGGGCCGCCGTGTGGCGCTTCGCGTGGGGGCACGACGGACTCGCGATGTCCGACCCTTCGCGCAAGTCGGTCAACTACTTCGACATGGCCGGCGACCCGCTCTCGCTCGCCGCCGAGCGCGCCTCGCTCTGCCTCTTCCTGCGCCGCGACCTGCCCGAGCTGCCCGCGATCTACGCCTACGCGCTCCCGCCGGACGAGCTCGCGGGGACGAACGGCACGGGCCGACAGACCTCCGCCCCGTGGGCGTGGGCGAGCTGGTACGCGAAGATCGGAGGAGTCCTCGCGCCGGAGGTCCCGGCCGCGCCCGGCGTCGTCGACGCCGGCTCCTTCCGCGAAGCCCTCGCGCGGCCGTCCGCGGCCGTCCGCGCCGACCTGCTCGGCCCCGACCCGGACCGCGCCCAGCGCCTCGCGCCGGGCGGCGGCGCGCTCGAGATCGACCCGAAGCGCGGCACCTTCCTCCTGAACACGCCGCGCACCTGCGGCGGCTTCGCCGAAGGCGGCCGCATCCGCGCCGGCGCGCTCGAGGCCGAGCTCGGCGGCGCCCCCGCCACGCTGTGGGCGAGCGCGCTTGACGGCAAGCCGCTCGGCGAATCCGGGCGCGTGCTCGTCACGCACCTCACCGACGTGCAGAACACGGGCGCCGTCTTCGGCGGCGACGGCCGCAAGGTGCTCTTCGAATGGGGCGGCGTCCCGCACCTGATGGCGCGCGGCCGGGCCGAGGTCTCCCTCGCCCTCGCCGACCGCCCGTGGAAGGTCTTCGCCCTCTCCACCGGCGGCCGCCGACTCCGCGAAGTTCCCTCCGCCTACGCGGCCGGCCGCCTCGCCTTCGTCGCCGACATCGCCGCGGAACCCGCGGCCGCCACGTTCCTCTACGAAGTCGTCGCCGACCGGTAGGGGCGCGCTACGGCACGTATTCGATGTCGTCGAGGAAGAAGGTCTTCACGGAGCCCTGGCCGCCGAAGGAGAAGCCGAAGCCGGTCTTGATGCAGGAGAGGTCGACGCCCTCCAGGTCGATGCGGTAGCGCTTCCATTCGTCGGTGAGCACGAGGTCCTTGCGCTCGGCCTTGCCGCTGTCCGGGTAGGCGCGGTCCGGGCCGATGCCGCCGAGGTGGAAGGACACCTTCTCGTCGCCGAGGTAGCCGCGCGCCCAGAACTGCAGGAAGCGCGCGCCCGTGACGTTGGCGCCGCCGGGGGCGTCGCCCCAGTCGTTCGCGGGCGACTGCCAGTTGAGCCCGGCCCAGCCGCCGCCGTCGGTCCACTTGACCTTCATGCAGGTCTCGCCGGAATGGGGATTGTCGGTGCACTTCGTGTCGACGGAGAACTTCGAGAGGTCGCTCCCCATGTAGCCGGAGGGAATCCACGGCGAGTCGGCGCCGTCCTTGTAGACGGCCTTCGGAAGCGCCGAGGGCGGGAGCTTGACCTTCGGCGGCGCGCCGGCGCCCTTGAGCGGGCGGCACGCGGTGGCGACGGACTTGCGGCGGCCGTCGGGCGCCTTGTCGAAGACGTAGCAGAAGAGGCGGTAGACGCCGCCGCCGGGCAGC
>CAMNDA010000231.1 GCA_946534745.1 uncultured Verrucomicrobiota bacterium
TCCCACAATTGCCGTCTTCCCCTCACCCCTCGCCGAGACGGTTTTCCGCCCCTCGGCGAGCCAGTTTTCCACCCCCGCCGCGCGCCGAAGTTCGCCGCCCGAAACGCCCGCCGTTCCGGCCTGCTCTCCATTCGATTCCACCGTGCGTGATTTTCGCCGTTTTCCCGCTCCGGAAGATATAAAATGCATCAAAATCACGCACGGTGGAATTGAAGTCCAGCGCAGGGAAAATGCGTGAAATTGTTGTCGGCGCAGGGATACCGCAGGGGTGCCGCAGGGGCCCGCTTGAAGGCCGGGGCCGGTTTTCGTATACTCCTCCCCGTTCGCCGCGCCTCCCCTCCCCTCTCCGGCGAACCACGGCCTTCCTCCTTCCACTTTCCACTTTCGACCGTTCCGCGTGACCCCGTTCGTCCCCCTCCACGTCCACACGACCTATTCGCTGCTCGACGGCGCGTGCAAGATCGGTCCGCTCGCCGCCCGCGCGCGGGCTCTCGGCATGCCCGCGCTCGCCATCACCGACCACGGCGACCTCTTCGGCCTCAAGGCGTTCCACGACGCCTGCCGCCTGAAGAAGGACAAGGCCGGCAACGCCCTCCCGCCCCTCAAGCCCATCCTCGGCTGCGAGGCCTACGTCGCCCGCCGCACCCGCCACGACAAGAACCAGGACGGAAACCACCGCGAGGACGCCTCCGGCAGCCACCTCATCCTCCTCGCGAAGAACAAGGCCGGCTACCACAACCTCGTCCGCCTCGCCTCCCTCGCCCGCATCGAGGGCATGTACTACAAGCCCCGCATCGACCACGAGCTGCTGGAGAAGTACCACGAGGGGCTCATCGTCTCCTCGGCCTGCATCGCCGGCGAGGTCGCCTCCGCCTTCCGAGACGGCAACGACGCCGAGGCCGAGCGCGCGGCGCGCTGGTACCGCGACCTCTTCGGCGAGGACTACTACCTCGAGGTGATGCTCCACCGCGCGGAGGGCGTCTTCTTCGACGACGAGCGCCGCCGCCTCTTCGAGGACCAGGCGCGCGTGAACGCCAAGATCTTCGCGCTCGGCGCGAAGCTCGGCATCAAGGTCGTCGCCACCAACGACACGCACTTCCTCCTGAAGGAGGACGCCGAGGCGCACGACATCCTGCTCTGCCTCTCGACGCAGTCGCTCGAGACGGACGTCAAGCGCCTCCGCTACACGCGCCAGGAGTGGCTCAAGAGCGGCGACGAGATGGCGGAGGTCTTCCCCGACCGCCCCGAGGCGCTCGCCAACACGCTCGAGGTCGCGGAGAAGGTCGAGGACTACGACCTCGACTCGAAGCCGATCATGCCCGTCTTCCCGATCCCGGAGGACTTCGGCACGGACGCCCAGTACGCGGAGAAATATCCGACCCCGGAGTCGATCAGGCCGAAGTTCGACCCGAAGAGCTTCGAGCGCTTCAAGGGCGACACGCCCGAGGGCCTCGCCGCGCTGCGCCGCATCCTCTTCGAGGGCGACTACCTGCGCAAGCGCACCTACGACGGCGCCGCGCGCCGATGGCCGGGCGAGAAGCTCGACGCCGAGCACCGCGAACGGCTCGACTTCGAGCTCTCGACGATCCTCAACATGGGCTTCCCGGGCTACTTCCTCATCGTCGATGACTACGTCTCGGCCGCGCGCCGGATGGGCGTCCTCGTCGGCCCCGGGCGCGGCTCCGCCGCCGGCTCCGCCGTCGCCTACTGCCTCGGCATCACCGACATCGACCCCATCCCGCACCACCTGCTCTTCGAGCGCTTCCTCAACCCCGACCGCATCTCGATGCCCGATATCGACGAGGACTTCGACGACGAGGGCCGCGGCCGCGTGATGGAGTACGTCGCGAACAAGTACGGCGCGGACCACGTCTCGCACATCGTGACGTTCGGCTCGATGGCGCCCAAGACCTGCATCCGCGACATCGGCAAGGCGCTCGGCTACCCGCTCGCCGACACCCTGAAGCTCGCCGCCCTCGTCCCGGAGGGCGCCGCGATCAAGACCTTCGCCGACGCCTACAAGGGCTCCAAGGAGCTCGTCGACGCCAGGGAGAAGGGCCCGCCGATCGTGCGGCGCATCCTCTCCATCTCCGAGAAGCTCCAGGGGTCCGTCCGCCAGCCCGGCGTCCACGCCTGCGGCATCCTCATCTCGCGCGACCCGCTCATCGACTCGCTGCCGATCATGCCGACCGAGGGCGAGTCGCTCATGAACACGCAGTACGACGGCCACTTCGTCGAGCCGATCGGCCTGCTGAAGATGGACTTCCTCGGCCTCAAGACGCTCACCGTCTTCAAGGAGTGCCTCGCGACGATCAAGGAGGTCCGCGGCGAGGAGGTCGACCTTTCGTCGATCCCGCTCGACGACCCCGCCACGTTCCGCGTCTTCCAGCGCGGCGACACGACCGGGCTCTTCCAGTTCGAGTCCGACGGGATGAAGAAGAACCTCCGCGAGCTCAGGCCGACGCGCTTCGAGGACCTCGTGGCGATGAACGCGCTCTACCGGCCCGGCCCGATGGCCTACAT
>CAMNDA010000232.1 GCA_946534745.1 uncultured Verrucomicrobiota bacterium
ACGATGGAGACGCGCGAGAAGGACTACCATCCCGCGCGCATCGTCATCATCACCGACGACCGCCAGATCCCCCACTTCCAGCAGCTCTTCGCGATCACGGAGAAGCTCGGGCTCGTCTCGCCCGGGACGGACCTCGTGCACGTCGCGTTCGGCACGATCACCGACGAGAACGGCCACCCGTTCTCGACGCGCAGCGGCGGCATGCCCAAGCTCAAGGAGCTGCTCGACGAGGCCGCCTCGCGCGCCCTCGTGATCGTCCGCGAGAAGAACCCGGACCTGCCGGATGCCGACGCCCGCGCGCTCGCCGAGACGATCGGCATCGGCGCCGTGAAGTACTCCGACCTCGCGATGGACCCGATCACGACGATCCGGTTCTCGTGGGACGCGGTGCTCTCGCTCCAGGGCAACTCCGGCCCCTACCTGCAGTACGCCCACGCGCGCATCCGCTCGCTCCTGGCCAAGTACGCCGAGGCGTTCCCCGGCGAGGACTGGCGCGCCGCGCCGATCCTCCTCGGCGACCCGCTCGAGCGCGCGCTCGCGCGCCGCATCCTCGCCTTCCCGGAGACCGTCGTCGCCGCGGGCGCCAAGTGCCGCCCGAACCTCGTCGCCGACTACCTCTTCTGCCTCGCGCAGGACTACAGCTCCTTCTACCAGAAGCTGTCCGTCCTCAAGGCCGAGGACCCCGCCGTGCGCGCCGGCCGCGCGCGCCTCTGCGCCGCCGTCGCGTCCGTGCTCCGGCGCGGCCTCGCGCTCCTCGGCATCCGCGCGCCGGAACGCATGTAGGGGCCCCGCCATGGACGAGATCGCATTCGAAGGGAAGATCCTCGGCGCCGACGCGATGCGCGCGGAGCGGGACCGGCTGCACGCGGAGGGCCGGACGCTCGTGTTCACCAACGGCTGCTTCGACATCCTCCACGCCGGGCACGTCACCTACCTGCAGTTCGCCCGCTCGCAGGGCGACGCGCTCTGCATCGGCCTCAACTCCGACGCCTCCGTGCGCCGCAACAAGGGCCCGACCCGCCCGATCGTCTCCGAGGAGAACCGCGCCAAGCTCCTCGCGTGCCTGCGGTTCGTCGACTACGTCGTGCTCTTCGACGAGGACGAGCCGAAGGACCTCATTGCGAAAATCCTCCCGGACGTCCTCGTGAAGGGCAAGGACTGGGCGCACTACGTGAGCGGCCGCGACGTCGTCGAGGCCAACGGAGGCCGCGTCGTGCTCGCGGACCTGGTCCCCGGCCTCTCGACGACGAACATCGTGAGGCGCATCCTCGAGACGTTCGGCGCCGCCGCAAAATGAGCGAAGCCCTCCCGCCGGAAGCGTCCCGCCGCGCCTGGTGGCGTCTGCAGGGGCGCATGCTGCGCTTCTTCGTGCCGCTGGCGGTGCAGTCCGCCTCGCAGAGCCTCTCGTTCCTGCTCGTCGCGAGCATCGTCTCGCACGGCGCGCTGCGCGAGCAGGAGCTGGCCTCGTTTTCGCAGGGACAGTCGATCATCTGGATCCTCGGCTCGATCGGCGGCGGGCTGATCACGACGTGCATGGTCTTCGCGCGCAGCCGCACGGGCCTGGCGAACTTCAACCGCCTCAACCTGCGCCTCATGGCCCTCGCGGTCGCGCTCGAGCTGCTCTGCTGCGTGCCGCCGCTCGACGGGCTCGTCTTCCGCGGCCTGCTCGGCCTCGGCGGCGAGATGGAGCGGATCGCGCGGCGGACGCTGCTGTTCTGCATCCCGATGCAGGCGATCTTCTTCCTGCGCAACCCATGGCTGGCGCGGCTCCTCATCGAGAAGCGCAGCGGCGCGGCGAACCTCGCCACGCTGGCGCGCGTCGCCCTGGCGCTCGCGCTCGCGCCGGCGATGATCCGGCTGGGGCTCGCCGGCCACGCGTGGGGGGCGCTGGCGATCACGCTCCCGGTCGCGCTCGAGACATGGCTCACGCGCCGCTTCGCGCTGCCGGGCGTGCGCGCGCTGCGCGACGATCCGGGCGCCGAGACCGCCTCCGTCGGCGAGCAGCTGCGCTTCACGATCCCGCTCTCGTTCGGCGGGTTCATGATCTCCGGGACGCTGCTCGGGACGGCCTACTTCCTCGGCCACGCGCCGGACGCCGCCGCGGCGCTGCCGGTGCACTACGTCGTCACGGGTCTCTTCAACCCGGTCTCCTTCGCCGCGCTGCGGATGCAGTCCGTCACGATCGCCTTCCCGCCTGAGGAGGCGGGCCGGCGCGCGCCGGGCGCGTTCGCCGCGATGGTCGGCGCCGCGCTGTGCCTGATCCTGCTCCTGCCGCAGATCCCAGCCTTCGCGCGCCTCTACTTCGAGCACGTGCAGAACCTGCCGCCGGAGCTCCTCCGCTTCGCCCGCGGAGCGCTGCTCATCGCGACGCCGATCCCGCTGCTGCAGGCCCTCAAGGGCCACGGCGAGGGTCTGGCCGCGCTGCGCCGCCGGCCCAACGCGATCCTCGCGGACCAGGCGGCCTACGCGGCGGTCTACGTGGGGACGATCGCGACCGTCACGCGCTCGGGCATCCTGCCCGGCGCGATGACGGGCGTGCTGGGCATCACGCTGGCGATCGCGGCCTCGCTCGCGGCGCTGCACGTCGCGCTCATCGCCAACGACTACGAGCGCCGCCTCGCCGACGGGCACTTCGGCACCGGCGCCCTCCGCGCACGGCGCTAGAGCAGACCGACGGCGTCGACGTCGATCGCGACGCCGACGCCCTCCGGCGGCGGGAGCGCCGCCGCGGCGGCGCGGAGGCGCCCGTCGAGGACGCTCGGCGAGGCGCCGCGAAGCGTGATCTGGAAGCGCCACACGCCCTTCGCCCTCTCGATCGGCGCCGGGCAGGCGTCGCCGAGGACGTAGCCGTCCGACTTCCCCACGGCCGCCGCGAAGCGCTCCGCGTAGGACGCCGTCGCGTCGCGGTCGCGCCCGCGGAAGGTCACGCAGTCGAAGTGCGAGAAGGGCGGGTAGCCCAGCTCGCGCCGGTCGGCGAGCTCCTCCTCGGCGAAGCCCTCGTAGTCCTCCGTGCGCGCGTGCACGATGGCCGGATGCTCCGGCGAGAGCGTCTGCACGATGACGTCGCCCGGCTTGGCGCCGCGCCCGGCGCGCCCCGCCATCTGCGCGATGAGCTGGAACGTGCGCTCGCCCGCGCGGAAGTCCGGGAGCGAGAGGCCCGAGTCGGCGTTCAGGATCCCCGCGAGCGTGACGTTCGGGAAGTCGAGGCCCTTGGCGATCATCTGCGTGCCGACGAGGATGTCGGTCCGCCCCGCCCGAAAGCGCGCGAGGATCTCCTCGTGCGACGCCTTGCGCGTGGTGACGTCGAGGTCCATCCGCTCGATGCGCGCGGAGGGGAACATCTTCCGCGCGATCGCCTCGACGCGCTGCGTGCCGATCCCCGCGAAGCGGTAGCCGGGCGCGCCGCACGCGGGGCAGACCTCCGGCACGGGCCGCCACGCGCCGCAGACGTGGCAGCGCAGGACGCCGTCGTCGATGTGGTACGTCATCCCGACGGAGCACTCGTCGCACGTCTCGGCGTGGCCGCACGCCGGGCACTGCACGGTCGGCGCGTAGCCGCGGCGGTTGAGGAAGAGCATCGTCTGCTCGCCGTTCTCGAGCCGGTCGCGGATCGCGTCGGCGAGCGTCTCGGAGAAGACCGGCAGCCTGCCGCCGTTCTTCGCGACCTCGCCGCGCATGTCGACGACGGCGACCTTCGGCAGCCGCGCCTCGCCGCTCGCGCGGCGCGCCATCGTGGCGAGCTCGTACTTGCCCTCCGCCGCGTTGCGCCAGCTCTCGAGCGAGGGCGTGGCGGAGCCGAGCACGACGGCGCAGCGCTCGATCCTCGCGCGCACGACGGCGACGTCGCGCGCGTGGTAGCGCGGGGCCTCGTCCTGCTTGTAGCTCGGCTC
>CAMNDA010000233.1 GCA_946534745.1 uncultured Verrucomicrobiota bacterium
GGATCCGACTCCGCGTGCGAGACCCCCTCAGGCTCGCTTCGCTCGCCAGCTCCCCCAGTGGGGGAGCCGACTCCGTCGCAATCGGTCTCTGCGTTCTCTGCGCTCTCTGCGTGAGAATCAAAAAACTCCGCGGACTCCGCGAACTCCGCGTGAGATTCAACCTCCGCGGACTCCGCGTGAGGCGCTGCGACATTCGCGTTCAGGAGCGAATACACGAGCACGGCGGCGACGGGGCCGACGCTGGCGATGCCGGTGAGGCCGAAGCCGCCCTCCGCGTCCCCGCGTGCGCGGACCGCCGCCACGCCGAGCCCGAGCGCGAGGATGAACGGCACGGTCATCGGGCCCGTGGTGGCGCCGCCGGAGTCGAACGCGATCCCGACGAACGCGCGCGGCGCGAAGACCGAGAGCAGGAAGAGCGCGGCGTAGGAGGCTGCGAGGACGGCCTTGAGCGGGACTCCGAGCGTCGTGCGGAGCATCCCGAGCGAGAGGAAGAGGCCGACGCCGCAGGCGATCGCCAGCGTGAGGGCGCCCTTGCGCACCGCCGGGAAGACGCCGCGCACCTGGTCGCCGAAGACCTGGATGTCCGGCTCCGCGGCGGTGACGACGAGCCCGACGACGAACGCCGCGCCGAGCAGCAGCGCGAGGCTGCGCCTCCGCGTGAGCGCCGCGCCGCAGCGCTCGCCCAGCGGCTGGATGCCGACGTCGACGCCGATGAGGAAGAGCGTGAGCCCGAGGACGAGCAGGGCGCCCCCGGCGAGGAAGCGCCCGAGCCACCACGGCTCCCCGACGCCCGCGGGCACGGCGAAGAGCCCGAGCGCGAGCACCATCCCCATCACGGGCAGCACCGACCACGCGGTCTCGCGGAATTTCTGCGGCAGGTTCACGGGGCCGCCTCCGAGGCCGGCGCGGTGGCGGGGACGGGCGCGACCGAGGCCGGCGGGCGGCGCAGGATGCCGACCGAGGTCTTGTGCGGGTTGAGGAGGCGCGACTTGTCGTGCGGAACGAAGTCCGGGTGCATGCGGAACTGCTCGGGACGGACGGAGAGGTCGTCCTCGGTGAGGAAGGTGCCGTCCTCGCCGGCACTCAGGAGCATCGGGACGCCGTTGGACTGGTCGTAGAAGAACGGGCGGCTCCAGCCGTCGGTCATGAGCTTGCGGATGTAGGGCCCGCACCAGTCCGGCGCGCCGACGTCGTTCACGAGGGCGAGCAGGCCGCCCTCCTGGTGCGTCGGGTAGCGGCCGACGTCGGCCTTGAAGTGCTCGACCGCCATGCAGAGCGTGTCCATGGCGTTCGTGGTCCACGCGCGCTTGTCGAGCCCGCCGCGGGCGCGCTCGGCGCTGCGCGTGGAGGCGGAGATCACCGCGATGCCGACCGCGAGCATGAAGAGCGCGACGAGCAGGACGCCCGTGCGGGCGCCGGGCTCGCGCGCGCCGGCGCGGCGGCCCATCTCGCGCAGCGCCTTGTCGCGCGCCTCCTCGATCTGCTCCTTGGCGACGCGCCGCTTCTCGCGGTCCTTGGGGCCGTAGCCGGGCGGCGGGCGGAGCGTCTTTCCGCACGCGGGGCACTTCAGCTCCGGCGGCGGCCAGGGCGAGACGCCGCCGCAGTAGGGGCAGCGGAAGCGCTTGCCCTCGAGGTCCGGGAGGATCGGCCCCTCGCGCTTCTTCGGCGTCCTGATCGGGCCCTGACGCTTCGGCGGGAGCTTGAGACGCGGGAGCGCCGCCTTGAGCGCGGCGTCCTCCTCGGCCCAGGGCGAGGCGCCCTCGGTTCCCTCGGACGAATGCTGACTCCCCCACCCGGCTTCGCCGGGAGCCCCCTCAGGGAGGGGGCCGGCGCTCCGCGCCGCGGACTGCGCCTCCATGTGATCCGGCTCCCCCGTTGGGGAAGCTGGCGAGCGGAGAGAGCCTGAGGGGGTCGTCTCAGGGGTTTTCATTGCGCAGCTCCAGCGTGTCGAGGTCGATGCGGCGGTAGAAGCAGCCGCGGCGCGGCTCGCCGCGCGCGTCGCGCGTGTGGCAGATGCCGTGGCGCGCGCCCTCGGGGAACGGCCGCACGAGGTAGAGCAGCGAGTTCTGCTCGCAGTTCACGTAGGCCGCGACGAGGGAGAAGCGGCACCCCGACGTGGCGCCCTTCTCCCAGGGCTCGCGGCGCGAGGTGCTGTAGAGGAAGAGGCGGCGGCGCGCGAAGGACTCGCGCATCGCCGATTCGTCCGTGTAGGCCACGAGGACCACCTCGCGGCTGTCGGCGTCCTGGACGGCGACCGGCACGACGCCCGACACGCGGTCGAGCTTCGTGAAGTCGAGCGCGAGGGCGGAGCCCTCCTCCAGGTCCGTCTTCTCCACGGCCTACTGGGGGACGAACTCGCTCTTGGGGACGCCGCAGAGCGGGCAGGCCCAGTCGTCGGGCAGCGCCTCGAACGGGGTGCCGGGGGCGATGCCGGAATCGGGGTCGCCGAGCGCGGGGTCGTAGACGTAGCCGCAGGTGGGGCAGACGTACTTCTGCATGGTCGGGGGTCTCCGGTTGGGCGCTAGGCCTCGACGATCTTGGCGCCGGGGGCGTTCTTCTTCACGGAGGCGACGCCCGCGAGGGCGGCCTTCTTCGTCTCGTAGGCCTCGCCGACGGCGATGATCTGGCCGTTCTTCGCCTTGAGGCGGAAGCGGAACTTGCCGGCCTTGTCGGCGTAGACCTCGAACTTCGGGTTCGCGAGCTTGGCGGGCTTCTCCGCCGTCTGGTCCTCGACCCCCGCCGCCGGGGCGTTGGCCTGGACGCTGGCGATGCCGCGCTTGAGGGAGTCCTTCTTGTTGTAGACTTCGGAGGTGGCGACCACCTGTCCGTTGGTCGCGAGGAGGTTGAACACGAGGCCCTTGCCGGCGGCCTTGACTTGGAACTTGCCCATGTTTGTTTCCTTTTTGTTGATCCCGCCCGACACGGACGGAAGGTGGTTGCGTTGCGGGCGAGGATACACGAACGACGCCCGGAATGCAAGCGCACGGCGAAAACGAACGAAATCCGACGCGCCGCGCGAGGCCGCCTTCGACCTCGCCCCGGGCGCCCACGGGCTCCGGCTCCGATCAGTCCTCGGGGCGCTCGTACCAGTGGCCGGAGACGATGTCGGTGCGGAAGGCGTTGACGAAGCTCTTCGGGTCGATCTCGCGGATGCCGCGGACGACGGCGGAGACTTCGTCGGAGTCGACGACGGAATAGACGAGGCGGTGCGGGGTCCCGCTGTAGGCGCCGGCCGCCTCGACGCGCGTCGCGCCGTGGCGCGTCTCGCGCCGGATGAACTCCGCGACCTCTCCGGGGCGGTCGGTCACGGCGAGCACCGTGTGGCGCTTGTAGCGCTTGTGGTAGGTCCGGATCGTCTGCGTGGAGACGAACTGGAAGACGATGCTCCAGAGCGCGTGCTGCCACCCGAAGAGCGCGCCGGCGCAGAGCAGCACCGCGGCGTTGAAGTAGAGGACGGCCGCCCAGCCGTCCAGATGCCACCGCCGCGCGAGCAGCACCGCCACGAAGTCCGTGCCGCCGCTCGTCGCCCGCGCCTGCAGGCAGATCGTGATCGAGAGCCCCTGCACGAGGCCGCCGAACACCGCCAGGAGCACCGGGTCGCCCACGACGGCGCGCTCCGGCAGGATCTCCGCGAGGACGCTCGCCACGAGGATCGCGAGGCACGAGAGGGCCGTGTAGCGGTGCCCGACAAGCCGCCAGCTCAATGCCACGGGCACGGCGTTCAGGAGCACGTAGAGCAGCCCGAAGGGGACGCGCAGCCCGGCGAACCGCGCCAGGGTCTCGCGGATGAGCAGCGCGAGGCCGACGAACCCTCCCGGCAGCAGTTCGCCCGTCGAGACGAAGGTCTGGAGGTTGACGGCCATGATCGCGCCGCCCGCGATGCAGAGCGCCGCGCGCGCGGCAAGGCCGAGCGTGGGCCGGGAAAGCCGGGTGACGGAGATGCTCATCGTGCGGGACCGTGGGTGGAGGAGGCGCGAAGACTAGCACGGAGGGGGTGGCAATGCAAGCGGGCCAAACGGTCGGGGGCTCCGCCCCCGCACCCCCGCCCGCCCGCCCGCCGGGCGGTGGATGGACGCGCGCGCGGCGACCTTCTTTCCGGCTTTTCGGGATTTCGGAGTTTCGAGTTTTC
>CAMNDA010000234.1 GCA_946534745.1 uncultured Verrucomicrobiota bacterium
GGCGCCGCCGAGGCGAAGCCGATAGCTCGTGTCCGCGCTCACACGCAGTCGCATCGGCCCGGCGAGGCCCTCGGGCATCGCCATCCGACCGCGGAACTCGACGACGACGAAGCCCCGCTGGCCTTCCGGCGGCGCCCCGTCCGCGAGGCGCCGCGCCTCGCACCGCTGCAGGTCGGGGCGCCGCTCCGGGTCGAGCCAGATCCACCTTCCCATTCCCTGTTCCCGGACGGATGCATCCCGCGTGGCGGGGTGCGCACCCCGCCACGCGGGCGAGGACGCGCTACGAGTCGCGGATCTCGACCTTGAGCTTGTTGCGCAGGACGTTCTTGATCTCCTCGTGCGCCCGGTTGACCTCGTCGTCCTTGAGCGTCCGGTCGGGCGCGCGGTAGGTGAGGCGGTAGGCGAGCGAGACCTTCCCTTCGCCGAGCTGCTTGCCGCGGTAGACGTCGAAGAGCGAGACGTCCTCGAGGATCTTCGGGCCGGCCTTGCGGACGGTCTTCACGATCTCCTCGTGCGTCACGCCCGACGGCGCGACGAGCGCGATGTCGCGCTCCGTGGCGGGGTAGGTCGGCACGTCCTTCGCCTTCGGCACGCGGAACGCGTTGGCGACGAGCGGCGCGCGGCGCAGCTCGAACACCGCCACGGGCGAGGCGATGCGGCTCTTGCGCGAGAGGCTCTGCCGCACGAGGCCGAACATGCCCGCGGGGCGGCCCGCGATGACGACGACGGAGCACATCCCGGGCTCGAAGCCGTCCATGTCGCGCGGCTCGAGGCGCAGCGCGGGCGCGTGGAGCGCCTCGCAGAGCGACTCGAGCGCGCCCTTGAGCCAGAGCAGCGTCTCGGCCGGCTCGACCTTGCGCATGCGGTCGGTGCCGTCGCGCCCCGCGAAGCCCATCATCGCGGCGCAGACGCGGTCGTCCTCGGTCGGGGCGCCGTCGATCGTGCGCGTGAAGACGCGGCCCGCCTCGAAGACGGCGGCGGTGTCCACGCCGCGCGACTGGTTGTAGGCGAGCGTCGCGAAGACCTGCGGCACGAGCGAGTCGCGCAGCACGGAGTGGTCCGCGCTCACGGGGTTCGGGATGCGGATGCGGTGCTCGGCCTGCGACGAGAAGAACGGATCGAGGACGGCGGGCGCGGTGAAGGAGTAGTTGACGATCTCCTGGAAGCCGAGGCCGGCGAGCGTGCGGCGGCAGAGCGACGCGGCGCGCACGGCGGAGTCGTCGGCGCCCGGGACGACCTGCGCCGCGGGGACGACGTCCGGCAGCGCGCCGAGGCCGTTCATGCGCGCGATCTCCTCGATGAGGTCGCACTCGTCGGTGCAGTCGAGGCGCCACGTCGGGACGACGAACGAGGCGCCGGCCTCGTCGCGCGACTCGACCTTGAACCCGAGCGACTCGAGGATCGCGACCTGGCGGTCGGCCGGGAGGTCCATCCCGATCACGTCCGTCGCGCGCTTGAAGCGCAGGCGGACGACGCGCGGGGCGTGGTCGCGCCGGTCGTCGAGAACCGTGCCGGAGGCGACGGTCGCCGCGGCGTACTTCACGAGCAGGTGGCACGCGCGGCGCGAGGCCCAGTCGACGAGGAACGGGTCGACGCCGCGCTCGTAGCGGTGCGAGCTCTCGGTGTGCAGGTCGAGCTTCGTCGCGGTCGACTTGATGCCGGGCGCGGCGAACGACGCGGCCTCGAGGAGGACGGAGGTCGTGTCCGGCTCGATCTCGGAGCCCTCGCCGCCCATCACGCCGGCGACGGCGAGCGGGCCCTCGGGGTCGGAGATGAGCAGCATCGACGGGTCGAGCGCGCGGTCCTGCCCGTCGAGCGTGCGGATCTTCTCGCCGTCGCGGGCGTTGCGGACGACGATCGAGTGGCCGCCGCGGACCTGGCGGTAGTCGAACGTGTGCAGCGGCTGGCCGCACTCGAGCATGACGTAGTTGGAGACGTCGACGACGACATCGATCGAGCGCATGCCGCAGAGCTCGAGGCGCTTGCGCATGAACTCGGGCGAGGGCAGGCGCTCCACGTGCGGCAGCACGCGCGCCGTGTATGCGGGGCAGGCGGCCGGGTTGTCGATGCGGACCGAGCAGAGGTCCTTCGCGGCGGCGTCCGAAAGCTCCGGGAAGTCCACGGGCGGCATCTTCACGGGGCGGCCGAGGATCGCGGCGAACTCGCGCGCGATGCCGATGATCGAGAGGCAGTCGCCGCGGTTCCAGGTGATCTCCACGTCGAAGACCGTCTCGGGCTTCCGGTCCGCGTAGAGCTCCGCGAGCGGCGTGCCGGGCTTCGTGGCGGGGTCCAGCTCCAGGATGCCGGAGTGGTCGTCCGAGAGCTTGAGCTCGCGCGCCGAGCAGAGCATGCCGAAGCTCTCGACGCCGCGGAGCTTGCCCTTCTTCAGGGTCTCGCCGCCCTCGGGCACCTTGGCGCCGATGTGGGCGAGCGGGGTCACGAGGCCGGCGCGGCAGTTGGGGGCGCCGCAGACGATCTGGAGGTCCTCCTTGCCGTCGAAGACCGTGCAGACGTGGAGGTGGTCCGAGTTCGGGTGCGGATCGCAGGTCTTGACGAGCGCGGCGCAGATGCCGGTGAAGTCGACGCCGACCTCCTCGATGCCCTCGATCTCGATGCCGGCGAACGTGATGCGGTCGGCGAGTTCCTGGACGGAGAGGTCGGAGATGTCGATGTATTCGGCGAGCCAGCTGACGGGGAGCTTCATTTCGGTGTTTCCTTCGGAAGGGCGCGTATTCTAGCGGAACGGCGGGGGCTTGGCAAGGCGCTCGCGCGGGCTCGGGCGCGTGCGCGCTTCCGGCTTGACCTCGGGAGCCGGAAAAGAGTAGACTGATCCCCGTGCGGCGCGCGACGCCGCGCGCCACGCAACCGAGTTCCTCCCCGCCATGCCCTCCGAATCCGTCCTCTCCGAGCTGCTCGCCAAGTTCGCCGCGACCTACGGCCGCGACCCCGCCGTCGTCGCCTACGCCCCCGGCCGCATCGAGGTGCTCGGCAACCACACCGACTACAACGAGGGCTACGTCCTCTCCGCCGCGATCGACTACGGCACCTTCTTCGCCGCCGCCCCGCGCGACGACGGGACCGCGCGCCTCACCGCCGGCGACATCATGGAGACGGTCGAGTTCCCCGCCGCCGCGCCCGAGCGCTCCGAGTCCGCGTCGTGGAGCAACTACGTGAAGGGCTGCGTCGCGCTCCTCGGCGACCGCCTCGGCCCGCCCGACCGCGGCTTCGACGCGATGTTCCTCGGCAACGTCCCGCTCGGCTCCGGCCTCTCCTCCTCCGCCGCGCTCGAGTGCTCCGCGATCCTCGCCCTCGCGCGCCTCCGTGGCGCCTCGCTCCCGAAGCTCGACGTCGCGAAGATGGGCCAGCGGGCCGAGAACGAGTGGGCCGGCGTGAAGTGCGGCCTCCTCGACCAGGCCTCGTCCGTCTTCGGCGAGAAGGACGCGCTCGTCATGTCCGACTTCCGCACCTGCGAGTTCAAGCCCGTCTCCTTCCCGCCGGACGTCTGCTTCCTCATGTGCAACACGCACGCGAAGCACGCGCTCGTCGACGGCGCCTACAACGAGCGCCGCGACCGCTGCGAGCGCGCCGCGCGCTTCTTCGCCGCCGCGCTCCCGCACCCGGTCTCCGCGCTGCGCGACGTCTCGTGGGACGAGTGGACCGAGCACCACGGCGACATGGACGAACTCGACGCGAAGCGCTCCGCGCACCCGATCGGCGAGGACGAGCGCGTGCTCGCCGGCGTCGAGCTGCTGCGCGAGGGGGACGCCGCCGCGTTCGGCCGCCTCATGTTCGAGTCGCACGAGTCGTCGAGGACCTACTTCGAGAACTCCTGCCCGGAGCTCGACGCCGTCGTCGACGCCGCGCGCGGCGTCCCCGGCGTCCTCGGCGCCCGCCTCTCCGGCGGCGGCTTCGGCGGCTCCGCCGTCGTCCTCGTCGAGCGCCGCGCGGCCGAGACGGCCGCCGCCGCGCTCGCCTCCGCCTACGCGAGGCGCTTCGGCTCGCCGTGCGACGTGCGCGCCGTCTCCTGCTCCGAGGGCGCCCGCGTCGTCCGCGGATGAACCCCGCGCTCGCCGCGAACCTCCCGCGCCGCGCCGCGATGGTGCGCGCGCTGCGCGCCGCGCTCGACGAGAGCGGCTTCGTCGAGGTCGAGACGCCCGTCCGCATCCCCGCGCCCGCCAACGAGCCCCACATCCGCCCGCCCGCGAGCGGCCGCGCCTTCCTGCGTGCCTCGCCCGAGCTGCAGATGAAGCGCCTCCTCGCCGCGGGGCTGGGGCGCCTCTACCAGATCGGCCCCTGCTTTCGCGAGGGCGAGCGCGGCGACCGCCACGCGCCCGAGTTCACGATGCTCGAGTGGTATCGCGCCCCCGGCGGCTGGGAGGACGTCCTGCGCGACGGCGAGCGCCTCGTCCTCGCCGCCGCCGCCGCGCTGCACGGCGCCGGCGCGGCGCGCATCCCGTTCCGCGGCGGCGCGCTCGACCTCGCCGCGCCGTGGGAGCGCGTCCCCGTGCGCGAGGCCTACCGCCGCTGGGCCGGGTGGGACCCGGTCGAGGACTGGGACGCCGAGCGCTTCGACCTCGACATGGCGCTCAAGGTCGAGCCCGCCCTCCCGCGCGACCGCGCCGTCGTCCTCTTCGGGTATCCCGCGCAGGCCGCCTCGCTCGCGCGCCTCTCGCCGGAAGACCCCCGCGTCGCCGAGCGCTGGGAGCTCTACCTCGGCGGGATGGAGATCGCCAACGCCTTCGGCGAGCTCGCGGACCCGGCCGAGCAGCGCCGCCGCTTCGAGGCCGCGCGCGAGGAGAAGATCGCGTGCGGCGAGACGCCGATGCCCCTCGACGAGGACTTCCTCGCCGACCTCGCGCGCATGCCGCCCGCGGGCGGCGCCGCCCTCGGCGTCGACCGCCTCGCGATGGTCCTCCTGGACGCGCCGGACATCGACTCCGTCCGCGCCTTCCTCCCGCCCGTCGGCGCGCTCTGGTAGCCTACGGCAGCGCCCAGTAGCCGGGCAGGTCGCGCACGTCCGCGGCCGGCTCGCGCATGTCGTTCTTCGGCGAGAGGCCGGGGCCCATGAGGTAGCCGGTCGTCGCGGCGGCGGGGCCCATCGTCTCCCAGACGGTGAACTCGCTCGCGGCGACGGTCTGGTTCTCCATGTCCGCCCAGCGGCGCAGGAAGGGGCACAGCCTGATCTCGTCGGTCTTGTTCTGCCAGACGCACTCCTTCGCCTTGCCGGGCATGCCGAAGGTGTTGCGGTAGGGCGTGATGCCGGCGACGTATTCGCCGATGCCGTCGGCGAGCGAGGCGAGACTGAGGTACGAGGTCGGGTAGACCGTCCCCAGGCCCGCGGTCCAGGTGGAGCCGTTCGGGTTGCACCCGCAGTGGAAGTCGTTCGCGAGAAACGCGGCGTCGAGATACTTCGCGTCGCCCGTGAGCGCGTGCGCGGCGACGAACTTGAGCGCCTGCCGCAGCGGGTGCACGTTGCCCCAGCTCATCGTGTGGACCCAGCCCTCGTCCGCGCCGAACCACGGCAGGCGGTAGGGATAGGCGTTCTCGAGGCGCTTCAGGTTCGCGTCCGCCTCCCGGATCGTGCGCTCGCGCCAGTAGTCCGCGAGCTTCCTGAACGCCTCGCCCGGGACGTCGGTGAAGCCGAACTCCGCGAGCACGAGCGGGCTCAGGCCGTAGCCGGACTTGTTGATGCGCGCCTGGAAGGGGCCGACGAGGTCGTCGAGCGCCTTCGCGTAGCGCGCGTCGCCGGTGAGCGCGTAGAGGTTCACCGCGGCCTTCGCGACGGCCTCGGGGTTGGGCGGGTTCTCGTTCTCGTCGTAGAAGACGTCGACGATCTCCTTCCCGGCGACCGCCTTCATCGGGACGTGCTTCGCGGGCTCGGCGGTGGCGGCGTAGTCCCACGCGCGGATCGCGCTCTTCCTGAACTCGGCGGCCATCTTCGCCGCGGCCGGTCCGCCGGCCTTCTCCAGCGCGCGGGCGAGGAGCGCCGCGTAGCCGGCGTATTCGACGGTCGACTGCCGCGTGGCGCGCGAGAGGCAGTAGCGCACGGGGTCCTCCGACGGCATGCAGTGGTCGCCGTCGCCGGGATGGCGCGTGCCCTCGATCCAGGTGCCGACGCCGCCGTCGGCCTGTTGCGCGGCGATAAGATGGCGGAGTCCCCACGCCGCCTCGTCGAGCACGTCCGGGATGCCGTTGCCGCGCTCGGGCACGGCGAGCTGCGAGTCGGCGAAGTTCTCCGGGCGCAGCAGGTAGATCGTCGCGAGATCGCCGACGATCCTCAGGTGCATCGGGCGGCGGTCGTAGTCGGCCGCATCGTGCCAGCCGCCGGGGAGCGAGAGCGTCTCGGTGTAGGAGTCCATCATCGCGGAGTTCACGGCGAAGTGCCCGGTCTTGAACTTCTTCCCCTCCGCGTCCGTGAAGCGCTCGCCGTACTCCCACTGGCCGGGCGGGTTCGCGCCGCGGAACACCTGGAGATGGCACGCCTTGTCGGGCCAGCGCGTGAGCTCCGGCGACTTCTCGATGCCGCAGCGCTGCTGGTAGAGGCCCTTCATGTGGAGCGCGAAGGCGTCGCCGATCCCCTCGCGGCCGACGCTAAAGTCCATGCTGCGGCCGACGCTTGCGACCCGCAGGAAGTAGCACCCCTCCGGCGCGGCGGAAATGTCCATCTCGCACGTCTCCTCGCCGCAGAAGGGCGTCCCCTCGCGCACGGGGTCGTCGCGGCGGCGCGCGACGGGGCCCGTCAGCGCCACCTTGCCCGTCTTGGCGTCGACGAGCTGGAACTCCTGCATCCCGTCCGGCGGCGCGGGCCACGGGCCGAGCGGGCCGAGCCAGCCGCCGAGGTAGGCGTAGCGCTTCGCGGCGAGCGTCGAGTAGCCGACCTGGTTCACCTTGAAGAGCGGCGACGGCACAGCGGGGTCGTAGGTAAAGTCGAGCGTCTCGCCGGTCGGCGTCGTCACGGTCGCCTTCGCGCCGGGCTGCATCGGATCCTCGAGCGCGAGGAAGACGGTCCAGAGGATCTTCGCGTTGCGCGTGGACTTCTCGAAGCCCTTGTTGTCCGGGAAGCGCAGGAGGCCGTTCGGGGACTTCCAGAGCGCGTGCGCGGCGACCTTGCTCCCCGCGACCTCGAACGGCCCGGCGCGCAGCGCGGCCTCGAAGTCGGCGCGCCCGGCCGTCGCGCGGTCGGCGGCGGCGTAGAAGGCGTTGTCGAACTTCCAGCCGGTCTGGGCGCGGTCCTTGTCGGTCAGGGCGAACGCGGCGCGCTCGTCGTCCGTGCGGTCGCACTGGACCGCGAGGTGCAGCGGGTCGAGAGCCGTGACGCGCCATTGCCCGGCCGTGGCGGGGGCCGCGAGCAGCGCCGCGGCGAGGAGGGCGGACGGGAGGTGCGCTTTCATGGGGTCTTGTCCTCTAGCGTGGGGGTGGAAGCGTGAGCAGGGAAAGGAGCGCGACGACGGCGGTGTCGGTGCGGAGCACGCGCGGACCGAGCGAGACGCGGCGGAAGCCCGCCGCCTCGAACATCCGCAGCTCGTAGTCCGACCAGCCGCCCTCCGGGCCGACCGCGACGATGCCCGCGCCGTAGGCCGGCGGCTTGTCCGGCGCGGCGTTCCGCGCGCCGGTGCGCGGCGGATGCGCGACGAGCCGGCGCCCCTCGGCGTAGCGGCGCGGGAGCACGTCCTCGACGAGCGGCTTGAGGCGGCGGTGGACCTCCACTTCCGGAAGGATCGTGTCGCCCGACTGCGCGAGGCCGCCGACGAGCAGCGACCGGTAGACCTCGGGCCGCAGGAACGTCGAGCCCCAGTAGTCCTTCTCGACCTTCTCCGCGGCGGTGAGGTAGACGCGCTCCGGCCCCAGCGCCGCGATCTGCGGCCAGAGCCGGCGCAGGCACTTCGGGCGCGGCAGGGCGAGCAGCAGGTCCCACGCGGCGCGCAGCAGCGGGGGCGACGCCTCGCCGAGCCGCAGGATGCACTCCGAGGGCGTCGAAACGACGACCCGCGCCCCGTCGTAGCGGTCGCCGCCGACTTCGCCCGCGCGGATCGCGTCGCCCGGCTGCGCCTGCAGCACGGCCCAGACGTGGTGCGCGCGCGGCCCGGCGAGGCGGACCTCGCCGCCGCGGTTCTCCGACGGCTCGAAGAGGATGCGGTTCACCGGAAGTCCTCCGGGTCGAGGACGCCGCGGCAGACGTAGCGCGC
>CAMNDA010000235.1 GCA_946534745.1 uncultured Verrucomicrobiota bacterium
CGACGGATTCTCCCCCATCACCGCCTCCCACTGCGCCTGCGTGACCTCGTATTTGCCCATCCGGAAGTCCCGCCCGGGGATTTGGACCATATCCGCCACAAGCCGCTCGACCGGGTCGCCCGCGCCGCACCCGCGCGCGGCGAGCCAGACGGCGCCCGCGGCGAGGGCGAGGAGGAGGACGATGAGGACGGGGCGTTTCATCTTCGGTGTGTTCGGTGTGTTCCGTGGTTTGCGTCGGTGCCGCCCGCTACGCGACATCCCCCTTGGTGACATTCATGAACACATCCTCGAGGTTGGCGGCTTCGACGCGGCATTCGAGGACGCGGACGCCGCGGGAGACGAGGGATGCAAGGAGGTCCGCGGCGGAGTCCTCGCCGCCGTCGAGCGCGGCGGCGACGAACGGGCCGCGGGGGACGGCGCGCGTGACGCCGGGCGACTCGAGCAGGGCGCGCACGAGGGCGTCCTGCGGCGTGCCGGGGGCGGCGCGCAGCGAGAGGTGCGTGCCGGGGTCGGCCTTGCGGGCGACCTCGCCGATGTCGCCGCCGGAGAGCAGGCGCCCCTTCTCGATGATGACGACGGAGGTGCACATCTCCGCCAGCTCCGTGAGGATGTGCGAGGAGACGAGGACGGCCTTGCCCTGCTCGGCGAGGACCTTCACGAGCTCGCGCAGCTCGATGCGGGCGCGCGGGTCGAGGCCGTTGGCGGGCTCGTCCATGATGAGCAGCTCGGGGTCGTGGACGAGCGCGCGAGCGAGCGAGACGCGCTGCTTCATGCCCTTGGAGAGCGCGGAGAGGACCTTGTCGCGGATCGGGGCGACGCCGGTGAAGTCCTCGACGCGCGCGACGGCGTCGGCGAGCGCCTGGCGGCGCAGGCCGAAGGCGCGGCCGTAGAAGTCGACGTACTCGTGCGCGGTGATGTCGGAGCGCGACGGAAGGCCGTCGGGCATGAAGCCGATGCGGCGACGGGCCTCGTCGGGGTAGTCGAGGATCGAGCGGCCGTCGAGCAGGACGTCGCCGGCGGTGGGCTCGTCGAGCGTGGCCATGATGTTCATCGTCGTGGTCTTGCCGGCGCCGTTGGGGCCGACGAACCCGACGACGTCGCCGGAGGAGAACGAGAACGACAGGTCGTCGACGGCCTTGGCCTTGCCGAAGACGCGGGTGAGGTGCTGGACTTCGATTTTCATGAGGGCAATGAAGAGTTTTTGACGCAAAGAGCGCGATTCTTGGCGCGGATGCGGGTGCCTACGATCCCCGTGCGGCTGCGCCGCGCGGGGCCGGCACACCGCATCCGCGCCGGCTCGCGCGACCGGGCGGAGAATCTGCCCCGCATGGCGCATTCGCGACGAATCGCGGGCATGGCGATGAAGGGATCAGAATGGCGATGCACCATCGTCGGCTCCTTTCAGGATGACGCGGCGGATGCCGCGCGGATTGAGTCGTTCCTCGCCGAAGTTGAGGACGAGACCGAGTGGGATGTCGAGCAGTTTCATGTAGGACAGAAGCTGCATTCGGAAGCGATTGAGGCTGCACGGTTCCACGGCTTTCGTCTCGACAAGCAGACAATCGTCGACGAGCAAGTCGTAACGAAGAACCTCGTCGATCTCGAGACCTTCGAACGAGATGTGAACCGGCTTTTCACGGGAAGTCCGATGTCCCGCATTTCTCAAGACCTGTTCGAGACAGCGGACGTAGATGGACTCCAGAAGCCCCGGTCCGAAATGAGAATGGACCCGAAGCGCGGCCTGGATGACCTCGCCGGAAAGTGTGTCGGCCTTGGGGAAGAGCGGATGCATAGAGGGAAGGGTTAACGCGAAGGGCCCGAACCGGCGCGAATGCGTTCTGCCGGCCGAGCCGGACCGTGAGCGAAGCGACCGGTCCGGCGAGGATCGGAGGCAGACGCATTTGCGCCCAAGCTCGCGTTCTTCGCGTTCTGTTCGTTTCTAGGATCCATCACGTGTTTCGTTAGTAGATTCCGTATACAATCGTCCTCTCGTTCTTCTTCGACTTGCGCCCGGGGAGCGGATTCGACTCGAAGGGGGAGGCGGGGAGAACGGCGACGTAGAAGCGGCGGGCGGCGGGGTCGGGGCGGGAGAGGACGTCGAGCTTGAGCGGGACGGAGCCGTAGGCGAGCGCGGTGCGGAGGTTGTCGCGGTGCTTCGTCCAGGACTTGGCGCGCTTGTCGTCGCCGCGAAGGGCGTCGAGCGGGGCCGTCGCGCCGGGGGCGATGCCGGAGGCGGCGAGAAGGAGGCCGTTGTCGTCGAGCAGGTAGAGCTCGTCGATCGGGGCGCCGAAGGCGTTGACGGCCTCGAGGGCGCCGGAGGCGGGGTCGATGCGCACGTCGAGGCGCAGGGGCGTCGCGCGGACGGCGGCGCTCGAGAACGCGCCGGGCGTGCGCGGGGCGATCCAGCCCTCGTAGCGCGCGGTGCGTCCGGCGCGCAGGGGGCCGCTGCCGCCGCCGCGGCCGGCCGGGGCGACGGCGGCGTCGGCCGGGAGGTCGACCGGGCCGAGCGTGAGCGGCGAGTAGAAGGCGTGGCCCGCGAGGACGACGGCGCGGCCGGCGCGCTGGTCGAGCAGGACGCCGCAGCGCACGTCGACGGTCGGCGTGACGCCCTCGCGCAGCAGGAGCGAGAGGAGGATGGCGACGCTGAAGACGGCGGAGACGGCGGGGAGGACCCAGAGGATGTGGATGCGGCGGTTCTTGCGCG
>CAMNDA010000236.1 GCA_946534745.1 uncultured Verrucomicrobiota bacterium
GCGTGGCGGCCCCCCGCCACGCCGTGCAAGGCCGCCACGGGCTCTTTCGCGTTTGAGGGAAGCGCTTAGGCGGGGCCTGTCGCGGCCGGGCTAGTAGAAGTGGAAGGTGGTCTGCTTGCGGAAGCGCGACTCGAGCGCGGCGGCGATGTCATGCAGGACGTTGCGGCGCAGGTCGAGCTCGGCCGGGAGGTTGGGGTCCTGGTGGGCTTCGTTGACCTTGGTGCCGACGCAGAACTCGATGCGGTCGGCGTTGCGCATCCGCGAGAGGATCTCGCGCGCGGCCTGCGCCTCGTGCGCCCAGTCGGCGCCGGTCTCGAGGACGCGCCGGACGCGCGCGAGGGTGAGGACGCCCTCGGTGGCGAGGCCGACGCCCTCGATCTCGGCGCAGGGCGGCAGGTCGCCGGCTTCGCGCATCCGTTTGAGGTCCATCGAGACCTTGGCGCCGAGCTCGCGCGTCACGATGTTGGCCGTCGTGCCGCCGCAGACGACGACGGCGTCCGCGCCGGTGCCGGGCTGGGCGAGGCGCGCGTAGGGCGCGTCGCTCTCGCGGTGGAAGGGCGGGCCGCTGAGGATGCGCAGCACGCGCGGGCGGCGGAAGTAGACGACGAGGCAGCTGATGTCGTCGCGGTTCTTCCCGCCGTCCATCGCGCGGGCGCGGCGCACGACGGCCTCGCTCAGGTCGCGGGCGGAGATCTCCGGGTCGCGCTCGAGCGTCCAGCGCAGGAACTCGAGCTCGCCGCGCCGGCGCCAGCCGAACTTGAGGTCCGGGTTCTCGAGCCCGGCCTGCGTGACGCCGTCGCTGCACACGACGATGCGGTCGCCGAGGCGCAGGTCCAGCTCGTAGGTCTCGATCGGGCGGTCGGGCCAGCGCGGGGAGACGATCTGCCGGTGCGCGGCGGGCGCGACGTCCTCCAGCCCGCGCAGCTGCACGTAGCGGGGGTTGCCCATCTCCGCGAGGCGGGTGCGGCCGCCGACCTGCACGTCGAGCATCGAGAAGGTCGCGTAGGCGATCTGGCGGACGGAGTCGACGGGCAGGGCGTCCTGGATGGTCTCGACGCTCTGCAGCACGTCCATGTCGGAGCGCAGGAAGCGCATCGCCATGGTCATCGTCATGTTGGAGAGGACGGACGCCTTGACGCCGGAGCCGAGGCCGTCGGAGAGGACGGCGAGGGCGCGGCTCTCGGCGTCGATGCGCTCGATGCCGAAGGCGTCGCCGCACGCGACCTGCCCGTGCTTGCAGATCTGCGCGCACTCCATCTCGAGGAACCAGTCGGCCGCGGCGGCCGCGGCGCCGGCGGGGCGGGCGCTCACTTGGGCTCCCCCGCGGCGGCCGCCGCCGCGATGCGCGCGGCCGCGGCGGCCGCGACGGCCTCCTGCTCCGACTCCGGGGCGGGGTTGTCGGAGCCGTAGGCGGAGAAGCGGCCGGCGATCTGGTTGAGCAGGATCTCGCTCTGCGCGACGTGCTCGCCGAAGAGGCGCGCGACCTCCTGGACGACGCGGACGTTCTTGCGGATGAGCTCGCGCGCGCTGCGGGCGACGGTCTCGCGCTGCAGCTCGCCCTTGGTGACGTCCTGCACGACGGCGCCGGCGAGGCGCCCGCGCGCGATGCAGAAGACGGAGACGTTGGCGACGCGGTCGCCGAGCGTCTGGTTGAAGCGCGTGGTCTCGCCGCCGTTCTCGAGGATCGAGGAGAGCAGCGGCGCGAACGGGAAGCCGATGGCGTCGAGGTCGAGGCCGTCGAGCGAGCCGAGCGTCTCGAAGATGCGCAGGGCCTCGCCGCCCATGATCTCGCAGAAGAGGTGGTTGCTCTCGACGATGGAGAGGGAGGAGTCGACGACCACGACGCCGGCGGGGATGTACTTGACGAGGGCGGAGCTCTTGCGCTCGAAGCTCTTGCGCAGGAACGTGTGGCACATCGAGGTCTCGGCCTTGCCGGCGAGGAGCGCGGCGGCGAAGTCGCGGCACGTCTCGTAGCCGCACGCGCCGCAGTTGAGCTCGTCCTCGGGGACGTACTTGCCGACGGTGGCGAGGGCCTGCCGGATCGCGGTCTCGTCCGGCGCCTCGGCCTCGGCGGCCTCGGCGGGGAAGGCGTGCGAGATGTCGACCGGCACCTCGCGCCCGACGCTGGAGCGCGGCTCGCCGGCGAGCTCGCCGGTGCGGACGATGCCGTCGATCGCCGCGACGCCGGGGGGCATCGCGGGGCCGCTCACGCAGCCGCCGCGGCAGGCGAGCATCTCGACGAAGACGGGCGCGCCCTCCGCGGGGGCGGAGGCGCGGCAGAGGCGGTCGATCTGGGCGAGCCCGGAGACGGCGAGGAGCCGCGCGGGCGGGGCGGCGGGGTCGCGCAGCGTCTCGTTCATGCCGCCCTCGAAGGAGTAGAGGCGCCCCTCCTGCGCGGGGCCGAGCGCGAGCTCGGCCTCCTCGTCCGGGGGCTCGACGACGCCGCGGGACTCGAGGAACTCGACGAGGTTCGGGAAGGTGCACGCCAGGTCGAGCGCGGCGGGGTCGCGGTCCGCCTCGTTCTTCTTGGCGGCGCAGGGGCCGAAGAAGACGACGGCGGCGTCCGCCCCGTAGGCGCGGCGCAGGGCCTTGGCGTGGGCGAGGACGGGGGAGTCGACCGGGACGATGCGCGGGGCGAGCGCGGGGTGGTACTTGCGGACGTAGTCGACCGAGGCCGGGCACGCGGAGGAGAGCCACAGCCCGCGCGGATGGTCGCGGAGGAACTCCGCCGTCGCGGCCGAGACGAGCTGCGCGCCGTGGGCCGTCTCGGAGACGCCCGCGAAGCCGACGGAGCGCAGCGCGGCGGCGAGCCGGCCGAGCGTCCAGTCGGGGAACGCCGCGACGAAGCTCGGGGCGACGCTGGCGTAGACCGGGCGGCCGCTCTCGAGCAGGCGCGGGAGGCGGTCGACGTCGCGCCGGATGCGCTTGGCGCGGGCGGGGCAGACGCGG
>CAMNDA010000237.1 GCA_946534745.1 uncultured Verrucomicrobiota bacterium
CCGGCGCGGGCGTCTCCGTCGCGCAGCTCGTCGCCTCGTTCGAGAAGGCGATCGGCCGCCCGCTCCCGCACCGGTTCGGCCCGCGCCGCCCCGGCGACGCCGCGGCCTGCTACGCGGACGCCTCGAAGGCGCTGCAGCTCCTCGGCTGGAAGACGAAGCGCAACTCCGACGACATGTGCCGCGACGCCTGGAACTGGCAGTCGAAGAACCCCAACGGCTACAAGGATGCGTAGGCCCGCCGCCCGCTCCCGCGCAATCGGCGGCCGCGCTTCGCCCCGCCCTTCCGGAGACCGCCCGTCGGAGTTCCGTTCCGCGGGCGGGCATACTTGCCCGCCGGTCGACTGGCCCGCGCTCGTCGCCGCGGCGCGCGCCGCGGCCGCGCACTCGTACTCGCCCTACTCGCATTACGCGGTGGGCGCGGCGCTCCTCGCAGCGGACGGCGCGGTCTTCTCGGGGTGCAACGTCGAGAACGCCTCCTACGGCCTCACGAACTGCGCCGAGCGGACCGCTCTCTTCAAGGCGGTGTCCGAAGGCCGGCGCGAATTCGCCGCCCTCGCGATCGTCGGCGGCACGGCGCGCTCCCCCGCCCTGCCCTGCGGCGCCTGCCGCCAGGCGCTTGCGGAGTTCTGCCCGCCGTCGATGCCCGTTGCCGTCGCGCCGCTGCGCCGCGGCGAGCCCGTCGTCCGGCCGCTCGGCGACTATCTTCCGTTCTCCTTCGAGCTTTCGCGCTAGGCGATCTCCACCATCCGGTGGCAGAGAAGCTCGGGGACCGTGAAGCGGATGCCCTCGGGGCCGGAGACGAACGCGAGGGGCTCGCCCTCGGGCGCAAGCCGCACGGTCGAGACATGCCCGCCGGGCCGGACGCACACCTGCACGTCCCGCAGCGGCACGAGATCCTCGACGACCTCGACGTCCTTGTCCCAGATGCCGCCGCGCTTCACGGTCGGCGCGTAGAGCAGGTGCAGCACCTTGCGCTTCTTCGCGGGCTGGTCCTGCAGCGTGACGCGCCCGGTCGAGGGCAGCCCCTCGACCTCGACGGTCGGCTCGCCCAGCAGGTCTCGCAGCGCCTTCATCGCGTAGTCGCGCACCGCGACCATACCGCGCCTCGCGTAGAGCGTGAAGACGGGATGCGCCAGATAGCACACCGCGCCCTTTCTCACGCCGCACGCGTAGCCGCTCGGCTCGGGGCGGTTCGGCGTGTGCTGGTGCGAGCAGAAGTGCTCCCACGTGCGGTTGAAGTAGGGGTCGTAGACGTCGCCGAGCGATTCGCCGCCGGCGACCGTCACGCGCTGCGAGTTGCCGCCGCCGGGGATCCAATCGGAGGGGTGCATCACCATCGGCGTCGAGACGAAGTCCGGGCGCAGGTCCTCGCGCGGCAGGACGAAGTCCGGGCCGAAGGGCGAGACGCCCTCCGTCGTCGCGCCGACGTCGAAGAGGAAGCGCTTGCGGTCGGCGTCGAGCCCCGACGCGCCGGTGAGGAAGAGCTTGCCGCCGCCGGCGAGGTAGGCGTCGAGCTTCGCCTTCAGCCCGTCGTCGACGCGGATCGCGTCCGGCAGGACGAGCGCCCGGTAGGGCGCGAAGTCGCTGTCGGCGTCGAGCATGTCGAAGAGGATGTGCGACTCGAGCAGCATCCGGCCCGCTCCGGTGTCGGCGGGCGTGGGTCGGTCCGCGTCGCTCGCGCGCGTGCCGCACTCCATCAGCACGCCGACGTCGGCGACGTTGCGGACGCCGTCGCACCACGGCTCCTTCTTCTCGACCTCGGCGTAGGCCTGGCCGACGAGCGCGTAGGTGCCGCGGTCCATCTCGCCCGAGGGGTGGCACTGGTCGCCGACGGAGCACTTCGCGCCGTAGGCGAGCATCGCGGCGCATTCGTAGCGCAGCGCGTTCGGGTGCTTGAAGCCGCCGAACTCGCCCCAGCTCTGGTGGAACTTGCCCGTCATGCCGAGGTAGTCCAGGCCGAGGCCCGCGACGTATTTCGCGCTGAGCGGGAAGTGGTCGTAGCCCCAGCCGCCGGTCGGGAGCGACTCGAGCTCGAGGTGCGAGAAGAACGGCAGGAAGCCGTTCGCGCGGAACTTCGGGCCGACGTTGCCTCCGTTGTGGAAGACGCGCATCGACGGGTCGAGCTCGCGCGCGGCGGCGGTCGTCCGCTCGTAGTAGAGGCGCAGCGTCTCGACCGCGGCGCGGTCGACGTCCTCGGGCCGGTCGAGCCGCAGCCCGTTCTCGCGCATCCAGCGCTGGCACCATTCGCAGAGGCAGGGCTTCTTCCCGACGATGTCGAGGAAGATGCCGTCCGCGTCCGGGAAGAGCCGGCACGCCTCGCGGATCTGGTCGCAGAGGTAGTCCAGGTAGGGCGTGCGGAAGCACATCGCGTGGAAGCCGGGCTTGGCCGGCTCCGCGACCCAGCCCATGTACTGCCCCTTGTCGTTCATCGCGCGCCACTCGGGGTGCTCGTGCGACGCGACGTTGTCGATGCCGGCGGAGAGGTAGACCGGCGTCGCGACGCCGATCTCCTTCGCGGCGTCCACCTGCGCGCGCAGGAGGTCGAACGCGAGGTGCGGGTGCATCCGCCCGACCTGCGTCGGATGGTAGGACCAGCCGTGGTGGCACTTTGAGAAGAGCGTGATCGAGTCGACGTGCCCCAGGCGCAGCGCGTCCTGGAACTGCTTCTTGTCGAACTTCGCCCCGATGCCGTCGATGTCGGGGGACGTGTGGAAATCGAGATGGATCTGGCGAAAGCGCATTATCTTCTCCTTGTACAAGGTTGGGAACGGCTTGATTCCTCCTATCACCGAAAATGCCCGCCCCGATCGCTGAACTCCCCCTCGGCCGTTCCAGCCGTCCCCGCAGCGCGCTGCGGGGACGGCTAAAACAGCCCTCCCTTTTCCGTGGCGAGGGAGTCGTCCCAGAAGCGGGGCGGCTTCTCGCCGCCGGCGATGGCGGAGATGGACTTGGTGGTGATCTGCTTGCCCCGCGCGTGGACGCCCTTCACGAGCACCTCCTGCGACGGGTCGAACTTCTTCTGCAGGATGCGCTGCCCCTTGGCCGGGCGGAACTTGATCCAGATCGTGGGCGGCGTCCCCTCCTCGAGGAAGCGGATCGTCCCGGGCTCGGGCAGCAGGCTGTAGTCCTTGTTCTGGATCACGCCGCCGAAGGCGAAGCGCTTGATGCAGCTGAAGGGCACCTCCTTCTCGGTGTAGACGCAGGTGTAGAGCTTCTCTCGGTCGAACACGGTCGCGAGCAGCAGGTCCTTGTCGACGAACACCTTGTCCTTCTCCGGCGCGGGGACGACCTTGTAGCGGCCGTCCCCCCACACGAGCAGGAGCTTGTCGGTGGAGGAGCAGGTGAAGAGCGGCTCGAACCCGCGCATCGACGGGCCGAGGAAGCCGGTCTCCGGGTCGTAGCAGATGTCGAGCTTCGTCGCCGTGACGGCGCGCACGTCGATCGTCTCGAACGCCTCGACCGTGGTGAGGCGCGGGAAGCGCGGGACGGTGACGGTCCTGAACTTGCGCTTCTTCGCCTTCGCGGGCCTGGCGGCGGCGTCCTTTGCGCCCTTCTTCGCGGGCTTCGCCTCCGGCTCGACCTCGACCTCGACGTCGTGGAACTCGTACTTCTTGATGAGGTTCTCGAGGTAGCGCACGGTGTAGCGGCGCAGGCCCTTGAGGTCCTTGCGGACCTGCTCCAGCTCCTTGAGGATGCCCTCGATCTCCTCGCGGTTCTTGTTGATGTCGAAGAGGGAGATGCGGCGGATCGGGACGGCGAGGAGCATGTCGACGTCGTCGTCGGAGATCGGGCGCACGAGGCGGCCCTCGAAGGGCTTGAAGCCCTTGAGGATCTCGGCGCGGACGGCCTCGGCGGTGGTGCACTTCTCGATGCGCTTGTAGATGCGCTCCTCGACGAAGATCTGGACGAGGGTCTTGCGGTGCTGCTCCTCGAGC
>CAMNDA010000238.1 GCA_946534745.1 uncultured Verrucomicrobiota bacterium
CCGCACGCCGGGCGGGCTCCCGATGACGAGCTACCGCTACAACTGCGTCGGCGACACGATGACGTGCTCCGTCGTCGAGGGCGAGACGGTGGAGCTGCCGAAGGCGGTCGGCGACAAGATCGGCGCGATCACGGACCCGACGTGGCCCGAGACGCACTGGATGCCGCGCGGGATGACGTCGTTCGAGTACATGAACCGCATCGGCCCGAACCACGACGGCAGCTCCCTCGGCCTCATCGGCGCGGACTTCCTCACGTTCAACGCGATGCTGCGCATCCCGGTGGACATGCACAACATCGCCAAGGAGGACGTCTTCCGCCCGACGATGTGGGACCGCTTCGGCGGCGACGACTTCCGCGCCTGCGCCCACCTCGGCCCGGTGTACAAGTAGCCCATCCCCGTCTCCCGATCGCGCGGGCGGCTCGCCGCCCGCGCGATTTTTGTTACATCGGTCGAGGGTTTCGTGTATACTGGGTAGCCATGAAATCCCGACTTCCGCCGTTTTGCGGCCGCGGGGCGCTCGCCGCCGCGTCCCTCCTTTTGGCTTTCGCGCCCGCGCCGCGCGTATGCGCGCAACAGGCCGCCGTGAACCCGTTCACCTACCTCGGGCGCGTGATGGACGCGTCCCACGCGGCGTTCGACACGAACCGCGTCGCCACCATCTACGCCTTCGACGCCGGCGGCGCGCTCCTCGCGCGGAGCGAGACGTTCTACCGCCCGGACTCGCGCCGCAACTACCGCCTCCGCGTCCCGCTCGCCGACGCCGCCGTCAAGGGCTACTCGAAGACCGGCGCCGCGCTCTCGATCGCCGTCGAGGACGACGCGGGCCGCGTGTGGTCGGGCGTCGTCGTCGACGCCGGCGCCACGAACGGCCTCTCCACCGTCGGCGAGCCCGGCGGCGTCTACGAGGTGGACATCGTCCTCGGCGAGGACAAGGACGGCGACGGCGTCGACGACGAACTCCGCCGCCGCCTCGAGCTGGAGTGGGAGAACTCGGACCTCTGGACGAACGGCGTTCCGTTCGATCCGTCGGCCGACCACGACGGCGACGGCGTCTCCACGATCGACGAGGCGCTCGCCGGCACCGACCCGTTCAGCGCGGCGGACTCGCTCCGCATCACGGCCTTCGCGCTCGACGCGGAAAAGCTCCGCGGCGCGTCCGAGTCGCTGATGAGCCTTTCGTTCCCGACCGCGCCGGGCCGCGTCTACGTCGTGCAGACCGCCAACGCGCCGACCGGCTCGTGGGAGAAGGCGGAGTTCTTCCTCGCCCCCGGCGACGCCGCCCCCGTGAACCTGATCTCCCTCCCCTCGACGCCCGGCGGCGGCCCGACCACCGTCTACCTCCTCCCCGCGCCCGACCGCGACGCCGCCTTCTTCCGCGTGAAGAGCGACGACGACTCCACGACCTCCGCCCCCTGACCCCCGGCTCTGCAAATGTTCACCAACTCCCAATGCCAACAATGTCCACCAACACCAATTATCAATGCCAATCCTCCGCCGTCGGTCGCGAGGCATTGATATTGACATTGACCATTGACGATTGATGGACAATGAGAGTTGTTGGACATTGAGAAACCGCCTTCCCCGCCATGAACAAGAACTTTGATCTCGAAGAACGCGTAGCATCTTTTGCGGCCCGTGCAATCACCGTCTGCGAAGCTCTTCCTTCGAAGACCGGCTCCGCGCACCTTCGGGACCAGCTGTTCCGGTCCGCGACATCCGTTGCCGCGAACTACGCCGAAGCAAGCGTACCCGAGTCGCGGAAGGACTTCGCCCACAAGATGGGCATTGCCCTCAAGGAGCTCGTCGAATCCCGGATGTGGCTCCGGATCATCGCGATGAAAGCCTATCTCGATCCAAATACGCTCCAGTCGCTGCTGACGGAAACCGACGAACTGGTGCGCATCTTCCAGGCCAGCGTCTCGACCACTCGGCAGCGCCTTGCGAACCCCGAATCCCACGAATCTTGATGACTTCGTCATTGTCCACCAACACCCAATGCCACCAATGTCCACCAACATCAATGTCAATGCCAATCCCCGCCGCCGTCCGCGAGGCATTGATATTGACATTGACCATTGACGATTGTTGTACATTGAGAGTTGTTGGACATTGAGAAACCATCCTCCGCACTTGCCATGAAGAAACTCGTCATCCTCCTTTCCCTCTGCGCGCTCGCGCCCCGCGCGGCCGCGCAATGCGCCGCGCAGGGCATCACGCTCAAGCCCGGGTGGAACGCCGTCTACGTCGAGGTCTCGCCCGAGGCGGACGCCACCGCGGTCTTCGGGCCGTGGCCGGTCGACTCAGTCGGCGTCTACGACCCGGCGTCGTTCCTCGCCACGCGCCAGTTCTCGGCGGACGGCGGGTCGGACGGCCTCGTCTCGTCGCCCATCTTCATGTGGAACCGCGAGTATCCCGAGGCGACGTCCGTCACGCGCGTCCCCGCGGGCGTGGTCTGCCTCTGCTTCAACACGAACCTCGCGAGCGGGGCGGAGGGGACGTTCTCGACGAACCTCGTCGGCGTCCCCGCCGCGCCGCGCACGACGTGGCACCGCAGCGAGGGCGGCGAGGTGCTCAACTACTTCGGCTTCTCGGTGCGCCCCGGCGCCGCGGTCGCGCCCGGCGCCTACCTCGCCGGCTTCGGCGACCTGGCGGGCGGCTCCCTGCTCCGCATCGGCGGCAAGCGGCGCGAGGACCCGCCCTCGCGCCTGCCGGTCTACTCGAACGACACGGTCGCGGACGGCGAGGTGCTGCTCGTCGGCGCGACGGCGCCCTCGGACTGGTCCGGCGCGCTGTACGTCTCGCCGATGGACGGCCTCGACTTCGGCACCAACGCGACGCTCCGCACGCTCTCGGTCCGCAACGACGGCGGCGCGCCGCGCATGGTCTCTCTGAAGCTGGACCGCGCCGTAGCGGAGCTCGACGACCGCCTGCCCTTCGGCCCGGCGCTGCTCGTCTGGCGCGACGCGGACGTCGCCCGCACGAACGCCGCGTGGCACGCGCTCGAGGGCTTCGGCGCGTTCGCCTCGAAGCGCCTCGCCGCCGGCGAGACGTGGCGCCTGCAGTTCGGCCTCGACCGCGCGAGCGTCCCCGCCGGGCTCGTGCAGGGCGTCCCCTTCGGCGCGCTCCTCACGGCGCTCGACGACGACGGCGGCTCGCAGATGAAGGCGACCGTCCCGCTGCGCGCGGAGACGAGCGGCGCGGACGCCGCGCGCACCGCCTGGCCCTCCGGGCTGTGGATCGCCGACGTCGCGCTCGACACGGTGGACTTCGCCTCCGCCGAGAACCCCGCCCCCGCGGGCGGCGTCCTCAAGCTGCGGCTCCCGCTGCACGTCGACGCGGAGGGCAGGGTCCGGCTGCTGCAGCGCGTCGTCGCCGCGGGCGAGGCCGACGCCGCCGGCAACCTCGCCTATCGCCTCTACGCGGGCGAGGCCGAGCCTCCCGCCACCGCGTCGCAGGCGCTGCGCATCTCCTCGGCCGTGCTGCCGACCGAGACGCCCGTCGTGGAGGCCACGTTCGCCGACTTCTCGTCCGTGATCTGCATCGCGACGTTCGAGTTCGAGGTCGCGGCGGACGGCGCCACGAGCCTCCTGCGGCACCCCTACCACCCGCAGCACGACGGCCTGCGCTGGGACTTCTCCACGCCGGCGCCGTCCGGCGATTTCATCGACAACTACAAGGGCGAGGTGAAGCCCGAGACCTTCTCCGTGAAGAACACGGTCCTGCTGTCGTTCGACTTCGGCGAGGGCGCCTCGCGCTGGGACCCGCAGGACGCCGTCTCCGGCACCTGCTGGTGGAGCTTCTCCGGCCTCCGCCGCGAAGGCAGCCTCGTCGCCTCCGGCCCCCTCTCCCTCAAGCGCGTCTCCGCCCTTTCGGAAATCGTCCTCGAATAACGTCCTTCAACCACCCAACCACCGAACCATGAAACTCGTCACTCGTCTCTCGTCTCTCGTCACTGCGCTTGCGCTCGTCGCCGCGAGCGCAAGCGCCGCCGGCTTCCGCGCCGCGCCCGTCGCCGAATTCAAGGAAGGCGCCCTCTCCTTCGGACTCTCCGCCGGAACGACATTCGTCGGCGGCGAGGCCCGCGAGCACGTCTTCCATCCGAAGGGGCAGCTGGCCGACTACCTGGAGGAAATCCCCGGTGCGCCCCCGAAAGACCGCCGCCACCAGCTCTCCCGCCTCGACTGGGACATGGCCGCCGCGATGCTCGGCGGCTCGGGCTCCGTCCGCTACGACCGCCTCTCGCTCAACCTCGGCGTCTGGTACGGCGGCAGCGGCTCCGACGACTACGACATGAAGGACTACGACTGGATGGCGGGCGACCACGTCCCCCACACCGAGTACTCCCGCTCCGACACGGAGCTCACGGACGCCTGGCTGTTCGACGCCAACGTCTCCTTCGAC
>CAMNDA010000239.1 GCA_946534745.1 uncultured Verrucomicrobiota bacterium
GAAGAGGAGCAGGTCGGCCGCGCGGTAGAGCGCGGCGAGGTCCTCGCGCGAGGCGTAGTCGAGGCGCGCGGCGCGCGAGGGGTCCGGCAGCGCCGCCAGCGCGGCGGCGAGCGCGGGCTCGCCGCGGCGCGGGCGGCCGACGACGAGCAGGCGGTGCGGAAAGTCCCCCTGGAGGAGGCCGAAGGCCGCGACCGCCGTCTCGAGGCTCTTGTGCGGGTAGGAGTTGGAGACGACGAGCAGGAGCGGGTCGGCGGCGCCCGAGAGCGCGAGGGCGCGCGCGGCGACGGTCGCGCCCGGGACGGGCTCGGCGAAGAGCGGATCGGCCGCCTCGGGGACGGCGACGACGCGCGCCGGGTCGGCGCCCGGGACGAGCGAGAGGATCTCGGAGCGGGAGAACTCCGAGACGGCGATCGTGCGCGCGCTGCGGCGGACGGCGGCCGGGACGAGCAGGCGCATCGCGGCGAGGGAGACCGGGGCGAAGTCCTCGGGGAAGCGGCGGTACTGCATGTCGTGGACCGTCGTGGCCTGCGGGCACGGCGCGCGCAGCGGGGCGGCGTTGCCGGGGTTCCAGAGCACGTCCGCGCCGGCCGCGGCGAGGGCGCGCGGGAGCGTGCGGTTCTCGAAGAGGACGCGCCGGACGCGCGAGGCGGCGCGCAGGCCGGTCGCGACGACCGTCGTGCGCGGCGCGGCGCGCAGGTCGGCGGCGAGGAGCTCCGCGTTCTCGGCGTTGGCGAAGACGAGCAGCTCCTCGTCCGGCGCGAGGCGCGCGGGCATCGCGCCGAGCGTGCGGCGCAGGTAGGTCTCCGTCCCGCCGACCTGGCCGGGGACGAGGAACAGCGCGTTGACGGCGATTCTCACGGCGCGGGCTCCTCCGGGGCGGGGCCGGGCGCCGGGCGCGGGGCCATGCGGCGGTAGCAGAAAACGATGCCGCGGGCGACGAGGAAGTGAAGGAGCGCGCTGGGCGCGAGGCGGCCGGCGTCGGCGCGGGCGACGGCGAGCTCCTCGGCGAACTGGCGCTCGTAGTTCGCGCCGCTGATGGAGTCCGGCGTCCAGCGGAAGAAGGCGAGCGGCTCGCGGCCGGGGACGCGGACGGCGCCGCCGCGGCGCCAGAGACGCAGCCACAGGTCGTAGTCCCACGCGGCCCTGAGATCGGTCCGGAGCGGGCCGGCCGCCTCCCAGGCGGAGCGGCGGATCAGGACGGACGGCTGCGAGACGTAGTTGAGCGTCCGGATCGCGGTGTGGCTGGAGAGCGGGAACCACGCCTCCTTGAAGCGCGTGACGAAGCGGCGGATCTCGCGGCCGTCGGCGTCGACGATCGGGCAGCGGCCGAAGGAGAACGCGGCGCGCGGGTGGCGCGCGAGTGCGGCGACGGAGCGCGCGAGCGCGCCGGGGGCGAGGAGGTCGTCGGCGTTGAGCCAGGCGAGGAAGGAGCCGCGCGCCTCCGCCAGGCCGCGGCTGATCGCGTCGGCGGGGCCGGCGTCGGGGCGGCGCACGTAGCGCGTGTCGGGGTGCGCGAAGCGCGCGGCGATCGCGGCGGAGCCGTCGTCCGGGCCGCCGTCGAGCACGAGGTGCTCCACGCGGACGCGGCCCCCCTCGCGCTGCTCGGCGACGGTGCGCAGCGCGCCCTCGATCCAGCGCGCGGCGCGGAAGGCGGGCGTGACGACGGTGACGAAGGGCTCGGGGGCTAGATCGTCCATTCCACGGGGAGGGAGACGAGGCCGTCGAACCAGAGGCCGTTCTCGACCTTGAGGCGCAGCGCGTGCTCGAGGCGGTGGTAGTTGGTCTTGTGGTCCTCGCTGTGGAGGGAGAACGAGACCAGGTAGTCCCCGGGGTGGAGGCGCGAGAGGTCGACCGAGAAGGCGAGGCCGCCCTCGCCCTCGAGGGCGGGGATGCGGCGGCCGGCGATCTGGGTGTTGGTGCCGAAGACGACGCGGCTCGTGGCGCGGTCGGCGATCGAGAAGCCGAAGACGGGCCACTCGACGCGACGCGCGGCGCCCCAGCGGAGACGAAACTCCGTCCGGCCCGGCGACCGCAGCGCGAGGCTTCCGGTGCGCTCCTCGCCCGTGGCGGGGTCGACGCAGGCGGCGCGGACGATCCTCGCCTCGCCGGTGCCCCATTCGCGCTGCGCGACGGACGCCGCGGCGGCGGCCTCCGTCTCGCGCTCGTAGGCGGAGGAGACGTCCGCCGGGTCGCCGAAGGCGAGCAGGCGGCCCTTCGCGAGGTAGGCGACGCGGTCCGCGACGCGGCGCACGGTGTTGATGTCGTGCGAGATGAGCAGCATCGCCTTGCCCCGGTCGCGGAACTCGGCCATCTTCTCGAGGCACTTGCGCTGGAAGTCGGCGTCGCCGACGGCGAGCACCTCGTCGACGAGGAGGATGTCCGGGTCGACCTGGACGGCGACGGAGAAGCCGAGCCGGACGTACATGCCGGAGGAGTAGTGGCGGACGGGCTGGTCGATGAACTCCGCGAGGCCGGCGAAGTCGACGATCTCGTCGAAGCGGCGGCGCATCGTCTCGCGCGGGATGCCCATGATCGCGCCGTAGAGCATCACGTTCTCGCGCCCGGTGAGGTCGGGGTGGAAGCCGGCGCCGAGCTCCAGCAGCGAGCTCACGGAGCCGCGCGTGCGGGCGGTGCCGGACGTCGCGCGGATCGTTCCGGCGATGATGGAGAGGAGCGTGGACTTGCCGGCGCCGTTGGCGCCGACGATGCCGACCGTCTCGCCGCGCCGGACGCGCAGCGAGACGTCGTCGAGCGCGGTGAACGTCCGCGGCGGGCGGCCGCGCAGGAAGTCGATGGCCGCCGTCTTGAGCGAGGCGGAGGCGCCGCGCAGGCGGAAGCGCTTCGTGACGCGGGAGACGTCGATCGCCCAGTCGCCGTCGTCGCGGGGCTCGGTGGCGGGGACCTCGCTCACAGCGCGTCTCCGAAGGTGCGGTCGCCGCGGCGGAGCGCCGCGAGGCCGAGGAGGAGGACGGCGAGGCAGACGGCGCACGAGGCGCCGACCCACCGCGCGGGGACGTCCGCCGCGAATTCCGGCGGGACGAGCGGCTGCTCCGCCGCGCCCATCAGCGCGCGGCGGTAGAGGGCGAGGACGCCCGTCATCGGGTTGAGGAAGACGAGCCCGCGCCACGCGCCGAGGAACCCGGCGGCCTCCAGCTGCATCCGCGGGAAGTAGAACACGGGCGTGAGGAAGAACCACGCCAGCTGCCCGATCCCGACGGCGTGCTGCGTGTCGCGGAAGAACACGTTCAGGGTCCCGACGAGGCACGCGATCCCGGCGCAGAGCGCGAGGTGGAACGCGAAGGCGGGCAGGAGCCAGAGCAGGCCGGGGCCCCATTCGAGCGTGCCGGTGAGCGCGAGGTAGAGCGCGAGCGGAACGAACGTGAGGAGAAAGTTCACGCCGTTGGCGAGCGCCGTCGAGAGCGGCAGGATCGCGCGCGGGAAGCGGACCTTCTTCACGAGGTTCGCGTTGCCGGCGATCGAGTAGAGCGAGTCGTTGAGGCAGCCCGCGGTGAAGCCCCAGACGATGATGCCCGAGACGAGGAACTGCAGGTAGTGCGGCTGGCCCGCGTTGAACTTGAGGATGCGCGCGAAGACCGCGTACATCAGGATCGTGAGCGCCGGGGTGAGGAGCGACCAGAGGAAGCCGAGGACGGACCCCTTGTAGCGGATCTTGAGGTTGCGAGCCGTCAGGATCCGCACGAGGTCCAGCCACCGGCCGGGGCCGTCGGCGCGGGCGTCCATCGAACCGCGCGCCGGGCTAGAAGTTGTAGCCGACCTGGGCGACGACCGAGCGGTCGGTCTTCTCCTTGCCCTCGGCGGGGAGGTGGTTGTAGTTCACCGTGCCCTTGAGCGTGAGGGAGAGGCCGGCGAACATCGGGACGTCGACGCCGGCCTCGAGGTTGCAGAAGTAGCGGTCCGACTCGTCGAAGTCCTGGAGGAAGTCGGCCGTCTCGAAGAACGAGACGCCCTCGGCGAAGTCGGGGACCCAGTCGGCGCGCTCGGCGAGGCGGTAGGCCAGGTAGTCGTCGCTCTCCAGGCCGTCGAGCTCCTCCTGCACGTAGGCCAGGCCCGCCTCGACGGAGAGCTTGAGCGCGTCCGTGTCGACGAGGAAGAACCCGATGCCGGCGCTCTCGATCGTGCGGTACTTGATGCCCGCGACGCCGTCGTGCTCCGCGGAGACGTCGCCGTAGACGAACGGCGCGAGGGACCAGTCGGCGAGCTTCTCTTTGACGTTCACCTCGCCCTTGGCGTTGCCGACGGTGCGCTCGTCGCGCTTCGTGCCGTCGGAGTCGGAGACCTCGGTCTCCTCCCAGGCGCCGTCGAGGGTGGCGACGACGATCGTGTCGCCGTGGAGCTTCTTGGCCTCCGCGTGGCCGTTGTAGCCGGTCTTCTCGGTATTGCCGGACTTGAGGTCGAGGCCGGCGGCGAGCTTGCCCTGCCAGGTCTCGGTGAGCTTGGCGTCGTCCTCGGAGATTCCGGCGGCGACGCCGGCGGCGGTGGCGGCGGCGCTGTCGAGCGCGTCGGCGAAGGCGGGGGCGGCGGCGAAGGCGGCCGCGAGGGCGAAGGCGGGAAGGATGCGGTTCATGGTGGTGGTGGGTTGGGATGGACCGGGCGTCGCCCGGAAGGGCCGCCGATACTACCACATCCGGCCTCCGGCGGGCAAGCGCGAGGCGCGCCTACTGCGCGGCGAGCTCGGCGGCGCGGCGGG
>CAMNDA010000240.1 GCA_946534745.1 uncultured Verrucomicrobiota bacterium
CCTCGTAGTCCTTGCCCTTCCACTCGGCGCGGCGGCCGCGGCGCGGCGGCCGGAGCGGCCGGACGAAGCGCGCGAGCTCGCCGGCGAAGTTCGAGAGCCGGAGCGAGCGCAGGAGCATGCTGCGCGACTCGTCGCGGTAGGCGGAGCTGATCGAGACGGGCCCGAACAAACTGTGGTAGTCCGGGTTGCGCGCGATGAAGGCGCCGATGCCCTTCCAGAGCATCATGAGCGGCGCGAAGGCGCGCTGGTACTCGGGCCGGACGAACGAGCGCCCCATCTCGATGCAGGGCTGGCAGCGGTCGATGAGCTGGCGCGAGTAGCGGAAGAGCGAGTGCGTGTAGAGGCCCTCGACGCCGAACTTCGGCACGATCTCCGGCGCGAGGCCGAGGCGGTAGGCGCCGACGAGGCGGCGCTCCTTCGGGTCCCAGAGGAAGAGGTGGCGGTAGTGCGGGTCGTAGACGTCGACGTCCGTCGCGCGGCCGGTGCCCTCGCCGACCGCCCGGAAGGTGATCTCGCGCAGGCGGCCGATCTCGCGCATGATCGGGTTCTCGGGCGCGAGGGAGGCCAGGTAGACGTCGAGCCCCGAGCCGGAGAGCAGGAAGGCGTCCTTGGGGAGCGCGGCGAGCGCGGCCTCGACCTGCTCGCGCGGCGTCTCGGAAATGATCTCCTCGCGCGGGCCGGCGAGGGCGGCGGGCTTGCGGCGCGGGAGGCGCAGGAGCTTCTTCCTCGCGGGGGCGCGGCCCTCGAGCGCGTAGGAGCGCAGGCGGAAGAGCCGGGTGAGCTCCTTGTCCGACTCCACGCGCGCGATCTCGCCCGGCGTGATGGGCTTGCCGATGAACGCGGTGATCGTGCGGCGGCGCTGGCGCGCGGTCATGCGCGGCAGGAGCACGGTCCGGAGGCGCGGATGGACGAGCCCCGCGAGCTGGAAGAGCGCGGGGTTGCGCCCGCAGAAGTGCATCGGGACGACCGTCGCGCCCGTCTTGCGCGCGAGCCCGGCGATCGTCTCGCTCCACGGCGGGTCGCGGACGAGGCGGCGCTTGAGGTCGATCGAGGAGACCTCGCCCGAGGGGAACACGCCGAGGATGTGGCCGTCCTTGAGCCAGCGGACGCACTCGAGGAGCGGGCGGATGTTCTGCTTCGCGGCCGCGGCGGAGCCGAAGGGGTTCACGAAGATGAAGTCCTTGCGCATCTCCGGGATGGCGTCGAGGTAGTAGTTCGCCATCACCTTGAAGTCGGGGCGCGTGCGGCGGAGGATGTCCAGCAGGACCACGCCCTCGATGCCGCCGAAGGGGTGGTTCGAGACGAGGATGACCGGCCCCTCCTTCGGGATGTTCGCGAGGTCCGCCTCGTCGAGCTCCACGTGCAGGTTCATCCCCTTGAGGATGGCGGCGTTGAAGTCGGGCTCCTCGCCGCTGCGCTGGAGGGCGCGCGCCTCGGTGACGATGCGGTCGAGCTTGGGGAAGCCGACGGCGTGCTCGACGAGGAAGCGCGAGACGGGGTTGCGGAAGCCGCGGGGGGCGGCGGCGGGGTTGATCTTGAAAACCTTGTCGTTCTTCATGTCGGAATCGGGGGGTGCATTCTACCGGAACCGGATTCGCCTTTCAACCCCGGGGCCGGCCCGCCGGGCCCGCCGTCCAGCGCGCGTAGTCGCCGCTCGGGAGCGGCAGGACGCCGGGCGCGCCCTCGAGGAGCATCTCGCCCGTCCCGATCGCGCCGCCGAGGCCCTCGAGCGCCTGTCCGAGCGCGTTGCCGAGCACCTGCGGGCCGCACCCTGGGGTGTGCGCCGAGAGGAGGACGAAGCGGGGCGTCTCCGAGAGCACGGCGCGCACGAGCGCGAGCGTCTCGACGAGGTCGCGCTCGATGACGTAGGTCGCGCCGTTGCTCCCGCGCCCGAACGAGGGCGGGTCGAGGACGACGCCCTCGTAGCGGCGCCCGCGGCGCGCCTCGCGGCGGAGGAAGGCGTGGGCGTCGTCGACGATCCAGCGGATCGTGGAGAGGCCGTTGAGCTTCGCGTTCTCGGCGGCCCAGTCGACCATGCCGCGCGAGGCGTCGAGGTGCGTCACGGCGGCGCCGGCGCGGGCGCAGGCGAGCGACGATCCGCCGGAGTAGGCGAAGAGGTTGAGGACGCGCGCGCCGGGCGAGGCCGCGAGCTCCTTCCGCAGCCACGCCCACTGGGCGCGCTGCTCGGGGAAGATGCCGAGGTGGCCGAAGTCCGTCGCGGAGAGGTGGAAGCGTGTGCCGTCCACGTCGATCGTCCAGTGGTCGGGCAGACGGCCGCGGCCCTGCCAGCGGTTGCCCTCCTCGCGGTCGAAGCTCGCGTCGGCCTTCGCCCACTCCGCCTCCGGCAGGGCGGGGCGCCACACGGCCTGCGCGGCGGGGCGCGCGAGCACGACGCGCCCGAAGCGCTCGAGCTTGCGCCCGGCGCCGCTGTCCAGGAGTTCGTAGCCGTCGTCGCGTGCCATGCCGCGCAGTCTACCACGGGCGGCGCCGCGACCGCAAGGGAGGCGGCGGGTCCGGGGTCAGGGCTCGTAGTAGTCGCTGTGCTTCGGGACGAAGGCAGGGAGCGCCGGCAGGAGGACGAGCAGGGCCGCCATCGCGACGCCGGAGACCAGGAACAGCGTCTGGTAGCCGCAGAGTTCGAGGGATCCGAGGCGCCACGAGGGCGCGAGCAGGTCGGCGCCGAGGACCGCGGCCGTCCCCGCCCGCCCGATGGAGATCCCGACGTTCTGGTAGGTCTGCAGGAACGCCACCGCCATGGGCTTGTTGCCGGGGCGCGCCAGGGCGAGGTACTCGGTGGAGTTGTTGCACATGAACGCGCTTCCCGCGAAGGAGGCGAGGAAGTAGGCCGCGCCCGCGACGGGGAGGAAGCCCGGAACGTCCGCGCCCGCGAGGGCCAGGACCAGCGCCGCCGCGACGAACGCGAGGTGGACGCCCAGCTCGAGTCGCCGGAGCCGCAGGGCCCGCAGCAGGAACCCGTAGCAGAAGAAGCCCGCGACGCTTCCGGCGATGCCGACGACGGAGAAGACCTGGACGCGCCCCGCGTCCAGCCCCGCGTGGTTCCGGAGGTAGAGCAGCGTCAGCGGAACGATCGAGGTGGAGGCCGCGGAAAGGAGGCACACGTAGACCGAGTAGGAGACGAGGGGGCCGTTCCGGACCGAGATGCCGAGCGCACGCCTCCAGTCGAGCCGGACCTTCTCCTCCGCCGGATTCTCCGGGAAGCGCATCACGCAGAAGAGCCGTCCGAGGAGGAGCAGCCCCGTGACGGCGAGGACGGCCTGCATCAGCCCGACGGGCGGGTCCTCCCCCATCCACCGGCCGACGAAGTAGAACAGGGTCCCCGTGAGGACCATGTAGGTGAAGCGCATCGTCCCGAAGAAGCTCCCGCGGTCCTGCGGGCGCAGGAAGGCGTCCAGCAGCGGATACCAGGCGGCGCCGTAGAGCGTGCGCTGCGCGCAGAAGACGAGGCAGCCCGCCAGCGCGGCGGCCTTCCGCCACGGGCCGAAGAACGGCGCGGCGGCCATCAGCAGGAAGCCCGCGCACCCGGCCAGGCAGGAGACGGCGACGGCGCGCTTCAGGCCGATCCGGCCGACCACCACGGCGCAGGGAATCATCGCGAGCATGCAGAAGACGGCGGAGAAGCCGGTGGAGAGCATCGCCTCGGACTTGCTCCCGCCCATCATCGCGATGTAGAGGATGACGA
>CAMNDA010000241.1 GCA_946534745.1 uncultured Verrucomicrobiota bacterium
CCCCGCGAAGCGCCGACGGCCCCACCGAGAGCGGCGTGAACTCCCAGCCGCCGTAGTCGGTCCCCCCGACGACCGTCCCGGAGGGGACGCGCGCCTGGTTGAACTCGCGCTCCTCCCCGGTCCTGCGGTCCGTGTAGCGGATGTGCTCCCGCACGAAGTTCTCGTGCAGGGTGACCACCACCCGGCCGTCCATCTCTCCTTCCATTCCTTCCTCCGATCCTTCGGGCCCTCTCGGGCCGTCCTTTGGGAACCTGTTGGCTACCCGCCGAGGGCGTCCCTGGCCCAGGCGCCGCTCTTCGCGAGCGAGAGCACGAGCAGGACGCACATGGCGAGGTACTGGAGCGCGTAGCTGAGCCCGCCCACGACCGAGTCGACGGGCGTGCCGGTGCCGGCGCTCGCCGCGTTGAGCCCGCCGAGGACGACGGGGAACGCTATGAGGAGCAGCGTGATCACGAGGCCCGCGAGGCACACGGACGCGAACTGCCTGAGGTAGCCGACCCCCATCTGCCTGGTCTCGTCCAGGCTCAGGAGCGCCAGCGGGATGGGGCTCAGCGCCGCCATCACGTAGAGCTGGATCGCCCTGGCCCAGGTGACGACGAGGGCCACCACGTAGGCGACCACCACGACGAGCCAGCTGACGAGCGCCACGACGACCATCGCGAGGAGCGCCGCCACGTCGTCCTCCTCGGTCACGATCGAGACCGCCGAGAGGTCCATGGCCCCGCCCGTGCCGAAGAGCGCCGTCACGCGGGTTATGGCGAGGCGCGCGACCTCGTAGAGGGCCCTCATGAGCTCGAACGAGTTCTGCACGAGGAAGAGGTTCACGGCGAAGAACACGAGCAGGAACACGACCTCCCTGATGGCTGGGACGGAGGCGTTGCCGTCCATGCGCTGGGAGATGTGCACGAGCTGGACCGTGAAGACCATGGAGAGGACCCCGCAGCCGATGGGCAGGACTGCCGCCTGCCAGGCGCCGCGCGCCATCTCGGCGAGCGTCGTTCCGCCTGCCGTGCCGAGCATCGACGAGAAGGGCTTGGAGAGCACGCCCTCCACCCCTATCGACGCGAGGACCTTCGCCTGGGCGGCGAAGATCCAGTTGCAGGTGTCGCGCAGGACCCCGCACATCCACGAGTTGATGTCGTCGGCTATCGAGGCGAAGGCCGGGTGCGGGACGAGGAGCGCGACGGCGAGCGCGAGCCCCGCGGCGGCGGCGAGCCGGAGGGTCCCCGCCCTCTCTGCGCGGCGCATGGCTAGCCCGCCACCGAGAACGCGCCGTCGGACCACTCGACCGAGACGACGGTCCTGCCGGGGTCGTCGCAGGTGAAGGTCGCGGTCACGCGGTCCTCGTTCGTGTCGAGGAAGACCTCGCCGTCGAAGGCGGCCTCCGACGCGCCGGGCACGTGCATCGAGACCCAGAGCTTGACCGCGGCGTCGAGCGCCGTCTCGTCCCCGCCCACGAGGGACAGGTACTCGTCGTCCACGCCCGTGACGCGGACCTCCCCGTCGGCCGGCGCCGGGACCCAGTCGAAGGCGACCTGCAGCTGCTCGCAGCGCAGCCTCGCGTCGTCCCCGTCGCCCGTGATGGTGGCGGTCGCCTGCACCACGGTGCCGTCCGCGCGCGTGATCGAGAGCTCGCAGCTCCCCGCGGAGTCCTCCGTCACGCGGTAGCTCGAGGTGTAGGTGTTCGTCCCGTCGGTCTCGACGATCCTGCCACCGGACGCCGTGAGGCGCTCGGATGCGTCGTCGGCGCCCATCCACTCGCGGGACTCGAGCGCCGACGCGCACGACCTCGTCTCGCCCGTCTCGCCGGCGCTCCCGTTCGCGTCCGAGCCCGTGGCGTCGTCTGCGGCGGACTGCGCGAGGGTCGCCCGCGACCCCGTGTCGTCGGTGCTGGCCGATCCCCTTGCCGCCGAGCAGCGCGCGAGCGTGGCCGCCACCAGGACGGCGACCGCCCCCGCCGCCGCGATTGCCACGGCTCTCTTCCGTCTCTCCATGTCCCCTCTCCCTCCTAGTACCTGATCGCGCAGGTGAAGTAGCCGATGCCCGTGCCGACGCGCACGTGGTCGCCGGGCTTCGGCGCGTGTATGTACGAGTCGCCGCCTATGTAGATGGCGACGTGGCCCGGCCTCCAGAGGATGTCGCCGGGCTGGGCCTGCGAGAGCGGCATGCGCGTGCCAGCAGCTGCCTGGTCCTCCGAGTTGCGCGGGATCCGGATCCCCGCCTGCGCGTAGCACCACTGCGTGAGGCCCGAGCAGTCGAGCGCCCTGTAGGGCGTCGTCCCTCCCCAGACGTAGGGCGTGCCGATCTGCGTCTGTGCCGCCGCGACGATGGCGCCGCCCCCGGCGCCCGCGGTCCCCGCCGCCTGGAGGTCCGCCGCCGTCATGGAGTCGAACCTCCTGAGCCCGTAGGCGTCCATCGCGGACTTGAGCGAGTCCACGTAGGAGGACGACGTGGCGTAGCCCGCCTCCTTGAGGCCCTCTGCCATGAGGTCGGAGTCGTGGGTCGCCACGGCCTGCCGGATCTTGGCGTTGTCTCGGTAGTTGGCCGCCTGCAGGAGCACGCGCGAGCGGAACCTGATGCAGTCCTCCGCGGACCTGAACCTCGTGAACGCGGCGGCGACGGTGACGCTCGCGCCGCCG
>CAMNDA010000242.1 GCA_946534745.1 uncultured Verrucomicrobiota bacterium
CGGCTTCCCCGGAGGACGACGAGACGACAAGATGACAAGACGACAAGAAATCGCGCCTCGCCCGCCGAAGGCCACAGAGGCGGGATCACGTCGTCCTGTCGTCTCGTCAGCCCGTCGTCCTAAGGTGGGGCGAGGCGTCCTCGCCGAGCCGCCGAGGCCGTGCGGCGCCGGATTGGCTGACGGGCCCGAAGGGCGGAACCTAGGATTCTAGACGCCTAGACTTCTAGATTTCACGGATCTCCGCTTCCGAAGAAGCGAAAGCCATCAAAATCACGCACGGTGAAATCGCATTGGACGCCCGTGAAACCACAGTCTCCGACCATGTTGCGGGAAGCGGCTCCGGTGGGGCGAGGCGTCCCCGCCGAGCCGCCGAGGCCGGGCGGCTATAGACGGTCGGCGATGGCGCAACTAGCAGCCCTAGGATTTGAAAGCCTAGAATGCTAGGCTTTCAGGCGTCCAAGAAAACAAACCGCAGACAATTGGCCGCGGCGCGAACGGTCAAGCCGGCAGTTCAGCAAGACCACCCAATTGAATTAGCGGTAAATGGCCTGAAACGCACTAGTGACAACGGGAATTCCCGGACAGAGTCGTTCGATTCGGTTGGCTGTTTTGTCGGGATTCTTCGTCATCGGCCCCATGGTGACGGAAATTCCCGAGAGGAGATTTCTTGGAAAAGAGACGGCGAGTTTCCGTTTAAAGGATAATGCCCTGTTCAGACGGACGGCGAGCCGAACTTCAAATTCACCAGCCCAAAGAACGTTTTTTGCATAGGTGGCAAGCGTCGGACATCTTGAACAGTCCGAAAAGGCCTTGCATCGGTCGGTCAATCCCATTCTGCGATTCCAAATGACGGTTCCTTGTCGAATAGAACCATTTTCCGAAACTATTTCACGCCCGTACTGGTAGATGACATCGTGCAGAGAAACGTGTTCAATGCCGACGCCGACCGGAAGCGGGCGATAGGAGAATCCTCCGTCCTTCTTGCCTGACGGAACTGCCACCCGAAGATTGTCGACACTTCTTGCCGCGTCGCGGATGGAAAGAACCACATGTCGAGGAAACGCAATCCGAACGGCCTTCTCGGGCGGACGACCGTACACAGACCACATGCCGATGCTTTCCATAGTTCCAAACGAAAAACTCGCAATATAGGTCCGTGTCCAACTCTCGGAATCGCACATAAGAAACTCGACCTTGTCGTTCAATGTCCGACCAAGCGAAAGATGGAGAGTCGCGTTGTTGTAAATGCCCAACAAGGCAGATTCGTTCGTGTACTGGAAATACCCGCCATTGTGACGTTCGCCGGAAAGGTCGAGAAAACGTTTCACCCCTTCTGGCGTAACTTTTCTGAACGGAGTTTTCTCGACATTCTCCGGACGCTGGTCAAACAACCAGTGTTCCAATTCCTTTTTTGATGGCTGTTGCTCGGTGCTTCTCATCTTTCCCACTCGAACTCTCATCACTTCTCTGCAAGAAGTCGAAACAGTTCTCAATTTTGCCCACCCTCGCTCGCCGGGCTCCGCGCGGCTTGACGGGCGGGCCCGCTACCGTGTTTGCTTGCCAGTGCTTCAGTCGGCACTGCCGGAGGCGCAAAGGCGGAAGCCGGCGCCTGTGAGCCGGAGGCCGTGCGGGATCTCGCGCCTGGCATCGTTGGAAGACTCGCAGGCCTCGGCCGAGTCGCCCCATGCGCCGCCGCGGAGGGTGCAATCGCGCTTCGTCCACTCCAACACATTGCCGTGCATGTCGTAGAGTCCGAAGGCATTCGGCTGCTTCTGCCCGACGGGATGCGTCTGTTTGCCCGCGTTGTCGCTAAACCACGCGACCCGACCAATCGTGTCCTTCGTGATTTCCGTTCCGTCGGCTAAGCGGCAGTAGTCGCCCGTTGCACCGGCCCGGCAGGCGTATTCCCATTCCTTCTCGGTCGGAAGGCGGAATATCAACCCGGACACTTTGACGGCGGGAAGCTCGTTGAGCTTCTTCAGGAACATCTGGCAGTCATTCCATGAGACACATTCCACCGGGTTGTTTGAGCCCCTGAAGTATGACGGATTCTCCCCCATCACCACCATCCACTGCGCCTGCGAAACCTCCGTCTTTCCCATTCGGTAGTCGGTGCCGGGAATTGGCACCATACCCGAAATCAGTTCCGGCACCACCTTCTTGATCGCGGTCTGCCGAGACTCTTCACGTACACGGTTATCCGCGGCGAGGCGGAAGCCGTCATAGCCGAAGTGTCCCTCAGGTAGCTTATGATCGGTGCTATCGATCTGATCGGTGCTATCGATCCAACAGCCGCCGCGGAGGGTGAAGCCAATGCGTTTACAAGAATAATCCTCTTGAAGCGCCGATTCCGTCAACTCCCGTACGTTTCCGAGCATATCGTAGAGGCCGAATGCATTCGGCGCTTTGTGTCCGACCGGATGCGTCTTGTGGTCGGAGTTGTCATACTTCCAAGACACTAAACCGCTCGTGCGGTCGGTGATTTCCGTCCCGTCTGCAAGCTTGCAGTAGTCGCCCGTCGCCCCCGCACGGCAGGCGTACTCCCACTCATCTTCCGTTGGCAACCGGAAGACCAGACCCGACTTCTGCACGGAGGGCAACGCGTTCAGTTTCTCCACGAACTTCTGACAGGCATCCCACGAGACATTCTCCACCGGATTGTCGGCTCCCTTGAATTTCGATGGATTATCTCCCATCACCGCCTCCCACTGCGCCTGCGTGACCTCGTATTTTCCCATCAAGAAGGCCCTTCCGGGGATTTTGACCATGTTCTCGACAAGTTTCTTGGCAATGAATGCGGTCGAATGTTGTTTGACAAACTCGGCAACTTCGCGGGAACCCTTGCCAACAAAAGGTCCGACAGCAATCTCTTTCTCGAACTGCTGGATGGCAAGCCCCATCTCTTTGTCCTTTTCTGCCAGGGTCGTTGCCGTCACTTCGTCGACTGCGTGGAGCAGTTTCTGCTCTTTCACCATTGTGACGATACTGTTCATCTCTTCCTGGATGCCGTACAGTCGGGAATAAAGCCCATTGAAGAGAGGGAAGGATCGAGAGGCGTCAACGAGCAAGGCCGTCTGCCTCCATTCTTCAAAGGCTTTGGCGCCCTCTGAAAACGCATTGTCGAGCCGCAGGAACGCCGCGTGCGTTTCAGGCAGGTATTTTGATGCGAAGTCGATTTCCGCCGGGACAAGAACGGGCGCCGTCAGGTTGCAAGGTCCCGGCGAACCGAACTCGCCGGGAAGAAGGATCGATATCCTCGTTGCGTCGAGGTCGGCCAACTCCCGGTCGGAAATCGCGCCCATCCGGTGGAGCAGGAGGTAGTGGCAGAGTTCGTCGTGCCGGCGGAACATCTCGGACACGGCTTTTGCGGTGGCCTTGCAGACCTTGTCGTAGAGCGCGCCACGCGCCGGATCGGACGGACGGCCATCGGGGAAGTTCTCCTTCAGCGCCTGCTCGCGCTCCTTGGCGGTCGCGCGGACTTCCTGGTAGTAGGCATAGGCGTTGGGAAGATACTGCGCGCCGAACGCTTCGAGGACGCCTTCGCCCTGCGCTTCGTCGGCCTCCGCGAACCGGGGCGAGGTCGAGGTCCTCGTCGACATCTCGGCGATTGTCGCCCAGTGCTGTTCCGTGTCGGCATCGGTCCAGCCGACTTCAGCGCCGGCGGCAACCTGCCCCTCAGACTTGATCTCGTCGCGTACGAGCATGACGACCTTCGTTGCGTCGGGAACGAAGACGGGGATGACACGCAGGCGCACGGTGGTGCCCTTCGGGCCGCCGATGAGCTGACGGCCCTCGTCGAACGGCAAGTGGCGGACGTCGACGAACTCGCCGTCCTCGCCCTGCGCGACGCCGATGATCTTGTCGCCAAGCATGAGGCGCTCGGGCGACTTGTCGCGCTCGGCGGGCGAACCCGGGATTATATCGACGATCTCGATCGAGCCGTCGGCGGTCTGCCTCAATTCCACGCCTATGATGCCCCTCTGGGACGAGAGGTTCGTGTCGATATCGGAGGATTCCGACGCCATGGCGGCCATGGACAATGCCATCAGAGACACTCCAATTGAACGAAGAAACGTTCCATTTTTGTTCTTCATGTCCTATTTCCCCTTTACTCGGTTTCCTTGAATACGGGTTCTGCCGTTGTTGGATTGTTCACATTATTCGTCGAGGAAAGCCCGGACGGCGGATTTCTTCGCCGCGTCGGGGTCTTCGGCCGCCAGATCGTCAAGGGATGCCTCCGTGGGGCCGTTTTCGATCTCGAGCGCCATATCGCGGAGGGTTCCGAGGACGGTCGAGAGGTCGCCGAGCTCGGCGAGGGCGACGTTCGTCTTGACCTGGTCGGCCTGCTGGACGAGCTTGAGGCGGAGGCTCGCCAGTTCCCGCGCCTTCGCCTTGATCGCCTTCTGCCGGATATCGACCTTCTTGCCGAGCACCACGGCCGCCTCGCGGTCCTTCTTCGCCAGCTCGATCCGCTCGAGCGCATCGGAGATGCGGTCGGAGAGCGCGTCCTCGTCCAACTCGAAGCCGTTCACCACGGCCGGCCACTTGTCGGTGGCCTCGGCCTCCTTGTAGGCCTTCTTCGCCGCGGCGAGGAACGCCGTGTAGCGGGCGACCGTCCCGTCCGACTCCTCGATGGTGCGGGCGGACTGCTTGCCGAGGCGCGTGAGCGAGATCTTCTGCGCCTCGATCTTCGCCTTGAGCTGGTCGCAATCGCGGATCTGTTCCTGGATGAAACCGAGCGGATCTTTCTGGATCGCTTCGGGCGACCACTTGTCAGCGCCGCGTTCCGCCGAAGGCTGTTCGGACTCGCGGCGTTTCGACGAAGACTGCGGATCGGACTGGACGAAGACGACCGTATCGGCGACGACCGCGGTCTGGGAAACGGCCGTGGAAGTCTGGCGAGACGGGGCCGACGAGCCGGAATCGGTATTGCCCTGGGGACAACCGCCGGCGAAGACCGCCGAGAACAAGGCGGCTGTGCAAACGGACGAGAGAGAGTTGATTTTCATGTCGGACTTCCTTCGTCCCCGAATTCGACGAGAAGCCCTTGGGGACAAAAAGAAGACCTCTCCGCTGATCTTCTGGAAGGCTCTGGTAAGGCCCGTGCGGAAATCAGAAGAGAGGTGCGCTTGCGCGCTCCTCGCAACCAATCGTCCGCAGTGAATTTACCAGATTCTCCAGAACGAATTGACTTGCGATGCAAATCGTGTTTGTTTGTCTTGCCGCTCCGCTTTCCGCTCCGGGCTTTTGGCCCTGGCTTCCGACGGGGGACCGCGGGAGGGATGTTGGCCCTTGCGCGGTGCGACGGGTGGAAGAATAGCAGGACTCGGGCGGCTCGTCAAATGCGGCGCCTCACCCCCCCCTCGCCCCCTCGCGCCTCGCCCGCCGAAGGCCCCGGAGGCGGGATCACGTCGTCCTGTCGTCTCGTCAGCCCGTCGTCCTCAAGGATGCGGCGGCTTCCCCGGAGGACGACGAGACGACAAGATGACGAGACGACAAGAAATCGTGCCTCTCCCGCCGAAGGCACCGGAGGCGCGATCCCGTCGTCCTGTCGTCCCGTCAGCCCGTCGTCCTCCGTCTCCCGTCGTCACGTCATCTCGTCAGAAAAGTTTCGCTTGATTTTGCTTCGCGGTTTCCATAGCATTCGCCACCGAAACACACGCGTTCTAGCATGCCCCCGTCCCGCCAGCCCGCCGCGCAGACCGAGTCGCTCTCCGGCTCGGTGAAGAGCGTCGTCTTCCACAACGAGGAGACGGGCTGGTTCGTCGCCACGGTCGCCGTCGACGGCGGCGCGCCCGGCGGCGGCGAGACGGCCCAGCTCGTCGGCAAGTGCCCCACGATCTGGCAGGGCGAGGAGATCCGCGCCGTCGGCTCGTGGCGGCAGCACCCGACGCACGGGCTCGAGTTCGAGGCGACCGCCGTCGAGTGCGTCGCGCCCACCTCCGCGCGCGGCATCGAGCGGTATCTCGCGAGCGGGATCGTCCGCGGCATCGGCGAGAAGTGGGCGAAGAAGATCGTCGAGAAGTTCGGCGAGAATACGCTCGACGTGCTCGAGCGCGACTCCGGCCGCCTGGCGGAGGTGAAGGGCCTCGGCCCGGCGCGCCGCGCGGCGATCAAGCGCGCCTGGGAGGCGAACCGCGGCACGCGCGACGCGATGATCTTCCTGCAGGGCCACGGCATCACGACCGGCGCGTCGGCCAAGATCTACCGCCAGTACGGCGCCAACACCGTCGCGACGGTGAAGCAGAACCCCTACCGCCTCTGCGCGGACATCGACGGCATCGGGTTCCTCAAGGCCGACGAGATCGCGCGCAAGGTCGGCATCGAGCGGGATTCGCCGCTGCGAGCCCGCGCCGGGCTCTACCACACGCTCCAGACGCTCGCCGAGGAGGGCCACTGCTACTGCGAGAAGCCCGAGCTGCTGCTCGTCGCCGGGAACCTGCTCGGCATCTCCGTCGACATCCTCGAGGCGGCGCTCGCCGAGGAGCTCGAGGGCTCGCGCCTCGCGGACGACGGCGGCCGCATCTACCTGCGGCGCCTCCTGCGCGCCGAGCGCCGCGTGGCGGGGTGCGTCCTCGCGATCCTCGACACGCGCCCCTCGTTCCGGCCGATCGACGTCCCCGCCGCGCTCGCGTGGGTCTCGCGCAAGCTCTCCTTCGAGCTCTCGCCGGCGCAGCGCAAGGCCGTCGAGATGGCGCTCGGGAGCAAGTTCTCGGTCGTCACGGGCGGCCCCGGCGTCGGCAAGACGACGATCATCCGCGCGCTGCTCGACGTCTGGCGCGCGCGCGGCCTGCGCGTCTCGCTCGTCGCGCCGACCGGCCGCGCCGCGCGCCGCATGGCCGAGTCCACCGGCGGCGAGGCGAGCACCGTCCACCGCCTCCTCAAGTGGAACCCGCAGAAGGGCGGCTTCGTCCACAACGCCGAGAACCCGCTCGACGCCGACGTCTTCGTCGTCGACGAGAGCTCGATGCTCGACGTCGAGCTCGCCGCGTCGCTGCTCTCGGCCGTGAAGCCCTCCTCGGCCGTCGTCCTCGTCGGCGACACCGACCAGCTCCCCTCCGTCGGCCCGGGCAACGTCCTGCGCGACGTCATCGCCTCGGGCGTCGTCCCCTACGCGCGCCTCGACTTCATCTTCCGCCAGAAGAGCGGCGGCTGGATCGTCCGCAACGCCCACCGCGTGAACCAGGGCGAGGGATTCCTGCTGCCGCCCGCGGGCGAGCCCTCCGACTTCTTCTTCGTCCCGTGCGAGGACCCGTCGCGCACGCTCGCGCTCGTCCTGGAGCTCGTCGAGCACCGCATCCCGCGGCGCTACAACCTCTCGCCGCTCTCGGACATCCAGGTCCTCACGCCGATGCGCAGGAACGACCTGGGGACCGAGAACCTCAACGCCGTCCTGCAGCGCGCGCTCAACCCGAGCGGCCCCGCGCTGCAGCGCTTCGGGCGCGCCTACCGCGTCGGCGACCGCGTGATGCAGATCCGCAACGACTACGACAAGGACGTCTTCAACGGCGACATCGGGTTCGTCCGGACCGTCTCGCCCGACGGCTCCTCGCTCGACGTGGACTTCGACGGCCGGATCGTGGTCTACGCCGCCTCGGAGCTCGACGCGCTCGTGCACGCCTACGCGACGAGCATCCACAAGTCGCAGGGCAGCGAATACCCGGCCGTGGTGATCGTCGTGGCGAACCAGCACTACGTCCTGCTGGAGCGCAACCTGCTCTACACGGCGATCACGCGCGGGCGGAAGCTCGTGTGCGTCGTGGGCTCGCGCTTCGCGGTGAAGAAGGCGATCGAGACGACCACGACGCGCGAGCGCCACACCGCGCTGGCCGACCGCCTCCGCTCCCCCGGCGGCCGCCTTCCGCCCCTCGCCTCCGTCCCGCAGGACGCGAAGGCGCCGCTCGCGCCGGCCGACGCCCCGCCCGCGCCGCCCGCGCCCGGCGAACGGTAGGGTTCTTGCCGCGCCGCGGCGGGGTGTGGTAGACTCCGCCGCATGAACGACGAACCCCGCGAGTCCACCGTCCGCTTCACGCCGCGCCAGTCCGCCATCGTGGCGAACGCGCTCGCGTTCCTCGCGCTCGCGGCGCTCGTCCTGCTCGTCGGCGCGATGCTCTTCTTCGGGCTGCGCTTCGTCGCGCACTACTCGGAGGTCCTCCTCCCGCCCGTCGCCGCCGTCATCCTCGCGAAGGTCGTCCAGCCGCTCTTCGACCGCTGCCGGCGCGGCCTGCTGCGCCTCGCGCCGGAGCGCCTCGTCCGCAACCGCGCGCTCCACGGCGCCGCGACGGGCGCGGCGATCGTCCTCGTGCTCCTGGCGATCCTCGTCCCGGTCGTCGCGTTCTGCTGGTTCTTCGGCAAGCTCGTCGCGGAGCAGCTCGCCGGCCTCGCGGGCCGCGTGCCGGACGCGGTCCAGTGGTGCCTCGACAAGATCCCCGACCTCAAGGCCTACCTGCACGAGCACGACCTCATGCCGCTCGTGAAGGAGCTCGACCCGGCCTCGTGGTTCGACGTCGGGGCGATCGCCGCGGGCGTCCGCACGCGCGCCTTCGGCATCGTCGGGCAGGTGCCGGCGTTCATCGGGTCGGTGACGAGCTGGCTGATGGTCCTCGTCTACATGATCTTCTACCTCGCCTCGCGCCCGATCGAGGGGAGCGACTTCTCCCGCGTGCTGCTCGGGACGAGCGAGAGGACGCGCGGCGCGGTGCGCTTCCTCGTCGACGAGTTCATCCGCATCGTCGTGGCGTTCTTCCGCGGCCAGGTCGTCGTGGCGATCATCGAGGGCGCGCTCTTCGGGCTCGGCTTCCAGTTCCTCGCGGGGCTGCCCTACGGCCTCACGCTGGGGCTGCTCGTCGGCCTCGTGAACATCGTCCCCTACATGGGCTCGATCTTCGTGATGCCGCCCGTCTGCCTCTTCGCCTTCTTCGGGCCCGGCGGCGGCTGGGGGACGCTCCTGCTGGTCGTCGCGAGCTGGGCCGCGGTCGGCCTCGCGGACTTCTACATCACCCCGGAGATCGTAGGCGACCGCACCGGCCTGAGCAACTTCGCCGTCGTCTTCTCGCTGCTCTTCTGGGGCTCCGTGATCGGCGGCTTCGCCGGCGTCTTCCTCGCCGTCCCGCTCTCGGCCTTCATCGCCGTCGCCTACCGCTTCGTCGCACGCGAGTACTTCTCGAAGCCGGTCGCTCCCGCCGCGGAGCTCCCGGCGCCCGCCGCGGAATCCGCCGGACCGCGAACCTGACCGCCCCGGGCGGCGTTTCCACCGAGAGATGGCCGACGACCCCCCGCCCCCGCCTGATGCCGCCGCGGCCTCCGCGGCGGAGGACGTGGCGCTGATGGAGCGGGCCGCTCGCGACGACCTCGACGCCTTCTCGGCCCTTGTCCGGAAGCACGAGCGGCCGCTCGCGAACTTCTTCGCCCGCAGCGGCGCCGCGGACGTCGAGGACCTCGCGCAGCAGACCTTCCTCAAGCTCTGGCGGACGCGGCGCGGATACCGTCCGACCGCGAAGTTCACGACGTTCCTCTACCTGCTCGCCCGGCAGGTCCTGATCGACTCCGCCCGCGCCGCGCAGCGCCGCGCCGGCCTCCACGAGCGCGCGGGCGCCGAGATGGACGCCGTCGAGCCCGCGCCCGCCCGGCGCGGCGAGTCCGGCGACGCGGAGGCCGCCCTCGCCCGCCTCTCGCCGGCGCTCCGGGAGACCGTCGTGCTCGTCGTGATGCAGGGCCTCGCCTACCGCGAGGCGGCCGAGGCGCTCGGCGTCCCGGTCGGCACCGTGAAGTCCCGCGTGAACGCCGCCCTCGCGCAGATGCGGGAATTCCTCTCCCGCTGACCGAACCATTCCGCCGCCGCGCGCGTTTCCATCCCTGAAACGATTCCCCGACCCCCTCTTCCATCCGTGAACACCCCCGGACTCCAGGACGCCCTCGCCGACAACCCCGACTGCGCGGACCTCCTCCGCGCGCTCGCCGGTGCGACGGACCGCGCCCCCGCGCGCTCCGTCGCACCGGCCGTCCTCGCGGCCGCCCGCCGCGACCTGCGCCTCCGCGCCGCGCGCCGCGCGCTCCTCGCCTCCGCCGCCGCGGCCGCGGTCGCCGCCTTCTTCCTCCTGCCGGGTTCGGTAACGCCCGCCGTCCCGGCGGGCAACGCGGCCACCGGGGCGGTGGCCGCCACCGGACGATCCAACGCCCTGGATGCGCTCGCCGCGAACGGAACTCCCGCGGCCCCCTCCCCGAGGGGGCTCCCGCCGAAGGCGGGCGGGGGAGTCATTCAGCATTCAGCATTCAGCATTCAGCATTCCCTCTCCGCCCTCGCCGCCTCCCAGCGCCCCGACGGCTCCTGGGCGCCGGAGAGCGGCGGCGAGGCGCTCGCCCCGGCGGCGACCGGCCTCGCGGTCCTGCGCCTCGCCGCGTCGGGCGACCCGTCCTTCGAGCCCGCGCTGCAGCGCGCCGCGGCGTGGCTGCGCGCGAACCAGAACGCGGACGGCACCTTCGGCGCCGCCGCGCCGGC
>CAMNDA010000243.1 GCA_946534745.1 uncultured Verrucomicrobiota bacterium
TCGAGAAGCGAGTAGTAGAAGCCGATGCGCAGGCCCTCGGCGCGGAAGGCGTCGACGATCTCGCGCAGGAGGTCGCGCTTCGCGGGCGTGTTCGGCGCCTTGTAGTCCGTGAACTTGCTGTCCCAGAGGCAGAAGCCCTCGTGGTGCTTGGTGGTAATGACGAGATACTTCATCCCGGCGGCCTTCGCCGCGCGGGCCCACGCCTTCGCGTCCAGCAGGTCCGGGTCGAAGTGTTCGAAGTACTTGCGGTAGTCCTCCGGCGCGATCTGCTCGGAGTGCTGGACCCACTCGTGGCGGGCCGGGAGGGCGTAGAGGCCCCAGTGGATGAACATGCCGAAGCGGTCGTGCACGAACCAGTCGGTGCGGGCGGGCTTCGGGGCGGACTTCTTCGCGGGTCGGGCGGATTTCGTTTTCGTGGCCATGGCGTGGCGGGGTGTGGGTTGGGAACGCCCCGCATTCTACCAGAACGCCCCCGCGCGACCAAGCACGAAATGGTCGCGGCCCCGGGCGGCTTCCTGGCTCCGGGCGTTCGCGGGGGCGGCCCGCGTCCGGCGGTGGACTTGCCGGGGGCGTTCTGGTAGACTGCAGCCCTTCCCAACAACCAACGGAGCGGCAAGACCATGGGCGGATTCTTCGGAGCGGTTTCGCGCGAAAACTGCGCGGCGGACGTCTTCTACGGCACGGACTACCATTCGCACCTCGGCACGCACCGCGGCGGCATGGCGTTCTGGGCGGGCGGCGTCTTCCACCGCACGATCCACGACATCTCCAACTCGCCCTTCCGCACGCGCTTCGGCGACGACTTCGCGCGCTACGACGCGATGGAGCCCAACTCCGGCATCGGCGTCATCAGCGACACGGACGACCAGCCCCACGTCTTCCTCTCGCACCTCGGGCGCTACTCGATCGTCACGGTCGGCCTCGTCGCGAACGCCGACGCGCTCGTGCAGGGCCTCGTCGAGCGCCACGCGGCGCACTTCTCCTCGCTGCAGTCCGGCGAGATCATGCAGACGGAGGTCGTCGCCGCGCTCATCAACACGAAGGACTCGATCGTCGAGGGCATCCGCTACGTGCAGGAGGTCGTCGAGGGCTCGATCTCGATCCTGCTGCTGGCGCCGGACAACGTCCTCTACGCCGCGCGCGACCGCTGGGGCCGCACGCCCGTCGTGATCGGGCGCAAGGAGAGCGGCTTCGCGGCGTCGTTCGAGTCGAGCGCGTTCCCGAACCTCGGCTACGAGCACGTCCGCGACCTCGGCCCCGGCGAGGTGGTGAAGATCACGCAGAGCGGCGTCGAGACGCTGCAGGAGCCGGGCCCGACGGAGCGGCTCTGCTCGTTCCTCCACGTCTACTACGGCTACCCGGCCTCGTCCTACAACGGGCGCAACGTCGAATACGTCCGCTACCGCTGCGGCGCCGCGCTCTCGAAGGTCGCGCCCGTCGCCGCGGACGCCGTCGCCGGCATCCCGGACTCGGGCGTCGGCCACGCGCTCGGCTACGCGGACAAGTCCGGCATCAAGTACGCGCGCCCCTACGTGAAATACACGCCGACGTGGCCGCGCTCGTTCATGCCGAGCAACCAGGCCGAGCGCCAGCACATCGCGCAGATGAAGCTCATCCCGATCCCGCAGCTCATCGAGGGCAAGAAGCTCGTCTTCTGCGACGACTCGATCGTGCGCGGCACGCAGATGCGCGACCAGATGAAGCGCGTGATGGCCGACGGCGCCAAGGAGGTGCACGTCCGCATCGCGTGCCCGCCGCTGCTCTACGGGTGCCCGTTCATCAACTTTTCGCGCTCGAAGAGCGAGATGGACCTCATCACGCGGCGCATCATCCGCGACCTCGACGGCGAGGGCGCCGATCCCGCGCCCTACTTCGACCCGGACGGCCTCCCCTACAAGACCATGGTCGACCGCATCCGCGAGCGCCTCGGGCTCACGACGCTCGCGTTCCAGCGCCTCGACGACCTCCTCGAGGCCATCGGCGACAAGGGCCGCCTCTGCACCTACTGCTGGAACGGCCAGGATCCGGCGAAGAAGTGCCCGCACGCCTGCGGCGGCGCTCAGGCCGGCGCGGGCGCGTCCCAGGCGTAGTCCTCGCGGACCGGCGCGTCGGGCTCGCCTGGCGCACCGCCGCTCCGCCACGGCGCCGTGTCGGCGATCGTGATCCAGCGGCCGTCGAGCGCGTAGGAGAGCAGGGGAGGGCGGCCCTCGAAGCGGCGGACCGGCCCCGTGCCGCCGCCGACGGGCGCGGTGACGGAGAGGAAGAGCGGCACGCTCTGCCGCACGAGCCGCTCGATGCGGCCCGGACGGGCGCGCAGGAGCGCGTCGATCGTCTCCGCCGGCGTCTCCGCGGAGGGGCAGACACTCGCGGCGCCGAGTTCGAGGAGCGCGTCGACCGCGTCGCGGTTCGCCGCGGGGAGCGTGGTACCGTCGATGGTGAACCCCGCCACGCCGCGCGCGCGGAGGCGGCGCGCGCCGGCGAGGTCGCCGGCCTCCCAGTCGCGCCAGCCGTCCGCGAGGAGCGCGTCGAGCGTCGCCTCCAGCGCCGGCGCCTCGCGGTCGCGGCAGAGCGCCGGAAGGGCGAGCGATAGGGTTGAAAGGGTTGAAGGGGTTGAAAGGGTTGAAGAGGTTGAAAGGGTAAAGGGTAAAGTGGAAAGTGTAGCGGTCCAGCGGGAGAGATGGGAGCGGATGTCGGCAAGCGAGGTGTGGCCGATGGCGAGGACGATGCGGTCGGCGCCGGCGAGCGTGGCGGGGTCGGGCTCCTGGTCGATGCGGAACTTGACCGTTCGG
>CAMNDA010000244.1 GCA_946534745.1 uncultured Verrucomicrobiota bacterium
CGCCGCGGGTCCGGCGCCGGCGCTGCCGCTCGGCGCCGTCCGCGCCCGCTTCCCCGGCTGGTCGCCCGCCTCGGTCTTCGCCGTCCGCCCCGCGGCGCTGGAGGCGCTGCTCGGTTCCGGCGCGGAACCCTCCGCCGGCGCGGACGGCGACGCGCTCTTCTACGCCGGCGGTCCCGTCGGGGAGGAGGAATGGGTCGGCGTCCTCTCCGTCCCGCCCGACGTCCTCCGCGCGACGCTCCTCTCCGTCGGCCGCGCCTACGCGCGGGACCGGGCGCGCGAGACCGCCGCCTTCGATTCCGAAGAGGAGGACCGCCAATGAAACGAATCGTCCCGCTGCCGCTCCTCGCCGCCGCCGCCTTCGCCGCGCACGCGACGGAGCTGTTCGTCCCCGACCTCTTCTACGCCCGCGTGCCGGACCGCGCGGCGAAGGAGGACCTCGTCTCGATCTCGGTCGAGGGCGAGGCGGCCGAGGGGCCGCCCGGCGCGTGCGCGCTCTCGGTCCGCTCCGACGAGGACGACGTCCACGTCGTCGTCGAATACGCGATCGCGGTCTCGTCCGGCGACGCGCCGTGCGCGGTCCGGCTCTCCTGCGCGCTCGAGCCCGAGGCGTTCGCGGCGGTCGCGCCCGGGCTCACGGACCTCGCGGGCCGTCCCGCGCCCGACGCCGCCGCGCGGCTGCGTCCGCTGCTCGAGGCCGCCGACCCGCGCCTCGGCGAGGAGATGCTGCTGCTCGAGAGGACGAAGGCCCTCTTCCTCGCGACGCTCGAGGCGCCGCCGCGCCACGCGATGCGCGACGGCGACTTCGTCCCGCTCGACGGCGCCGCCGCCGCGGAGCCGCCGCTCCCGCCACCGTTCGACTGGGCGTCCGCCGTCCGCACGAACCGCACGCTCGTGCGCGAGGCGGACTTCCGCGACCGCGAGCTGCTGCCTCTCCTGCGCGAGGAGGCGCTGGAGCCGCTCGTCTCCGGCCCCGACCGCGACGCGCCGTGGCTCGAGGAGGCGCGCGGCTACGTCGAGCGGGAGCTCGAGCGCGCGTGGCTCGGCCCCGCGCGCCTCACGGACCGCCCGAACCCCGACTGGGGCCGCGCCTATGACTTCACGATCCGCGAGGGCTCGCGCGATCCGTTCCTCACCTGGATGTCCGTCGTCGGGCAGAAGAAGTGGCACTGGGACGACAAGGCCCGCGCGCAGCTCGCCGAGATGGAGGAGGCGCTCGCGGCGCGTCCCGCCGACGAGGCGCCCTTCGCGCGCCTCCTCGCCGCGCACGCGCGGCAGTGGGTCGACCCCTCGTCGCAGCACGCCCGCGCGCTCTGCGCCGCCGCGGTGCGCTGGGCCGAGTCCCACGCCGCGAGCCCGGAGCGCTCGGAGGCCGTGCTGCGCGTCCTGGAGCAGTTCGTCGACGCGCGCTCCGACCGGCTCGTCGCCGCGCTCTTCGACTCCTCCGCCGACCCGTGGATCGGGCTCGTCCTCGCGGGGCGCGTCTCCCTCGCGCGCCGCGACGAGTCCAGCTCCGCCGCCGAACGCCGCACCCACCTGAACAACGCCGGGCTCGCCTTCCGCCGCGCGTGGGAGCTGCACCCGGAGTTCCCGCAGGGCGCGTTCGGGATGATGGAGACCGAGGCCCGCTGGTGCGGACGGCGCGAATCGCGCGACGCGTGGTTCCGCGCCGCGCTCGCCGCCCGCTTCGATTCGCCCGAGCTGCACGGGCGCTACGAGCGCTGGCTCGCCTGGAACGCCGCCGGCCCCGCCTCCCTGCGCGCGCTCCGCGCCCACGCGGAGGCGTGCCTCGGCGCGGGGCGCGACGACTCGATGCTGCCGTGGTGCGGCCTTCTCGGGCTCCTGCACGAGCTCGCCGAATCCGGCCGCCGCCCCGCCGAGTTCTTCGCGGACGACGCCCTCGTCCGGACCGTCGCCTCGGCCGCCGCCGCGCTCGCGTCCGCCGGGACGGCGGCGAAGCCCGCGGCCCGCGGCGGCGCCGCGTCGCTGCTTGCCTGCATCCACGCCTCGCGCGGCAATCTCCTCGCCGCCCTCGCCGCGGACGCCGGAGCCGCCGGCGTGGGAACGGAGATCCAGCGGTGCTTCCCCGGCGGCTTCCACCTGCAGTGCCTCCTCACCGCCTGCGCCGAGTCGCACGCCCGGCGCGTCCTCCCGCTCGTGCGCCGCTTCCTCGCCGGCGACGCGGCCGGCTGCTACGACGGCGCCGAGGCGATCCTGCGCGGCCCCGGCGCCCGCTCGCTGGACCAGGTGACGGCACACGCGCTCGAGCACCTGTCGATGCGAGGCTTCCTCGCCACGCGCTTCGACCGCGGCGAGGAGCGCTTCGTCGGCGTGCTCCGCGCGCGGAACTTCTGCAGCTGGTTCAACTACAACTCGCTCCTTCCGGGCGAGGGCTGGCGCCTCTCGATGGATCCCGACCCGGAGGGCACGCTCACGGCGCTCGTCCCCGGCGCGCCGCGCCCCCTCGAATTCATCGAGGCGGTCCCGCTCCCGCTCGAAGTCTCCGCCACGGTCGCGCTCCAGCCCGACGCCGGACGGCGCAACCTCTTCGCC
>CAMNDA010000245.1 GCA_946534745.1 uncultured Verrucomicrobiota bacterium
CCCTGCCGATCTTGCCGCCGCACGACTGGCAGACGCCGTAGGTGCCCTGCTCGATCGCCTTCAGCGCCGCGTCGATCTGGTTGACGAGGCCCTCGGCTCCCTCCGCCTTCGACATCTCGGTGATGCGCATGTTGGCGTCGGTGCCGTCCTCCTCGGGGTTCACCTCGTCGTCGCGCGTGAGCGACTGCGCCTTGAGCGAGGCCGCCTTGCCGAGCAGACGGACGCGCTCCGCGAGCATCCGCGCGCGGATGCGGTCGAGATCCTTCTTCGTGAAGTTCGCCGGCGCGTCCGCGACCGGATCCTGCGGGTCGTCGAAGAGGTCGTCGCCATCCGCCGAGGGAACCGCCGGGACGATCTCCGCCGGCAGCGTCGACACGAACGGCTTGGAGCGGTCCCACGTCTCGCCCAGCGGGAGAAGGGCGGGGCTCTCCTCCTCGGCCGGCGGCTTCGGCGCGGGAGCCGGCGCCGGCTCCGGCGCGGGAGCCGGTGCGGGCTTGGGCGCGGGCTTCGGCGCGGGCTTGGGCGCGGGCTTCGGCGCGGGCTTCGGCGAGGGCTTCTTAACCGGCGCCTTCTTCGCGGGCGCGGGTTTCTTCGCCGGCACCTTCTTCGCGGGCGCCGCCTTCTTCGGCGGAGCCTTCTTCGCGGGCGCGGCCTTCTTCGCCGGAGCCTTCTTCGCGGGCGCGGGCTTCTTCGCCGGAGCCTTCTTCGCGGGTGCGGGCTTCTTCGCCGGAGCCTTCTTCGCGGGCGCGGCCTTCTTCGCCGGAGCCTTCTTCGCGGGCGCCGCCTTCTTGGCGGGAGCCTTCTTCGCGGACTTGGGCTTGGCCGCGGTCTTCGGTGCTGCTTTCTTCGGATTCTTCTTCATGGGAACGACCCTCGGTGACGGCCGGAAAGGCCCGGGTGGAAAACGGAGCGGACGGACATCCGCGGAAAGGAGGCGTAGTATACCCGCGGGAGCGCGGCGCGTCAACGATTTGCTTGCTCTTTTTTCGGGGCGTTGGTAGACTCCGCGCCATTCCCTCCCGCATTCCACTCCCCGCCTTCCGCACACCATGGAAAACGCCCCCCTCGTCGGCCTCGTCATGGGCTCCGACTCCGACTGGCCCCTCGTCTCCAAGGCCCACGAAACGCTCGCCGAGCTCGGCGTGCCCCACGAGGTCCGCGTGATGTCCGCGCACCGCACGCCCGACCTCGCCCACGAGTACTCCGCCACCGCGGAGGCGCGCGGCCTCAAGGTCATCCTCGCCGCCGCCGGCGGCGCGGCGCACCTGGCGGGCGTCCTGGCCGCGGGCACGACGCTCCCCGTGATCGGCATCCCCGTCCCGGGCGGCTCGCTCGGCGGCCTCGAGGCGCTCCTCGCCACCGTGCAGATGCCGTCCGGCATCCCGGTCGCGACGGTCGCTCTTTCCTCCGCCGGCCCCACCAACGCCGCGATCCTCGCCGCGGAGATCCTCGCGCTCTCCGACCCCGCCCTCGCGGAGCGCCTCCGCGCACGCAAGCGGAAGCTGCACGACAAGGTCGTCGCCGCGGACGCGAAGCTCCAGGCGCAGCTCTAGTCCGAGAACGACACGGTGCAGGCGGCCTTGACCGGGCCGATCGAGAGCACGTCGCCCGCCGCGAGGACCGCCGGCGCTCCGAGCGGCGCGCCGTTGCGGTAGGTCGGGTTGCGCGGCGCTTCCGGCGGCGGCAGCACCAGCCAGTCGTCCCCCGCCCCGCGCTCCAGCACGAACTGCGGCGCGTCGCCCGCGTAGCGCGCGTCGTCGCCGACGATCCGCCGCAGCGTGGCGCGCGTCACCGCGAACCGCCCGCCCGTCGAGAAGACGCCGTTCGGGCCGGTGAGGACGAGGCGCGGGCGTGAAGTGACGAGTGACGAGTGACGAGTGACGAGAGGCGGAATCGTCGTCGGTTCCGTCGCCGATGCGACCGCGTCGGCTCCGCCGCGGCGCGCGGCGAGGGCCGTGGCGTGGAGCTCGGCGACGGACGGGCGCTTCGCCGGGTCGGGCGAGAGGGCGCGCAGAAGCAGGCGCGCGAGGCCCGGCGCGGCGACGCCGGGGAGCAGCGACGGCATCTCGAGGCCGAAGTCGTGTCTCCCCGCGAGGACGCGCTCGCGGTAGTCGCCCGGCTCGGCGTCGTCGCCGAGCGCGGACGCGAACGGATGCGCGCCGGCGAGCAGCCTCCAGAGGATGAGCGAGGCGGTGAAGGCGTCGGACGCCGTCGTCGGCACGTCGCCGCGCAGGTGCTCCGGCGAGAACCACCCCGGCGTCCCGACGTAGCCCACGGAGGGGTCGCCGTGCCACGGCGCGCGGCGGTCGGCGAGGACGGAGAAGTCCATGTCGACGAGCAGCGGACGGAACCGCAGCTCCTTCCCGGTGCCGAGGCGCACCATCTGCACGTTCTCGGGCTTGAGGTCCGCGTGGACGATCTTCGCCTCGTGCAGGCGCGCGAGCGCCGCGAGGAAGATCGTCGCGACCATCAGCCGCTCGGGGCCGCTCAGCGCGCGGCCGCCGTCGCCGGCGTCGATGAGGTCGCCGAGGTTCCGGTTGCCGGACACGAACGGGAACACCTGGAAGATGTTCGGGTTGCGCGTCGGCCGCCCCTCGTGCTCGAACGTCGCGCTGAAGACGTCCGTCGCGCGGACGGTCTGCTGCGCGAGGACCGGCTCCGCGCCGAGGCGGCGATTGAGCTCGATCTCGTAGCGCAGGTAGTCGTCGTACCACGGCTTGAGCGTCGTCGGCGACGTGTAGGCCTTGAGGAAGACCTTCTCGCCGTTCTCGTCGGTGGCGGAGAACGCGTTGGCGCACGCGCCCTTGTTGAGCAGCTTCAGCAGGGCGTAGCGGTGGCGGGGGCTGGCGACGCGGTCGCCGGGCGTGGGAACGATGGGCATAGCTAGCCGTCGAGAGCGTCGGCGGCCGCGGAGGCCGAGACGGACTTGGCGAGCATCTCGAGCGTCTTGCGGAAGTGCGCGCGGTCGCCGGTGAAGCGCGCGAGCGCCGCGACGGGCGTCTCGCCGGGCTCGACGGCGACGGGCGTGTATTCGCACTTGTCGATTTGCGAGAGGTCGTCGTAGCACTCCAGCGCTGGCGCGAAGACCGAGAGGCGGATGCGCGCCTCGGTGACGGCGTTGGCGACGTCCGCGAGGCCCATCGACGGGTCGCCCGCGAAGGTCGGGTGGAAGGAGGCGTCGGTGAACACCACGACGACGCGCGCCGCCTCGGAGCGG
>CAMNDA010000246.1 GCA_946534745.1 uncultured Verrucomicrobiota bacterium
CCGGCGAGCCGCTGCAGTACGTGATCGGGCAGTGGGACTTCCGCGACTTCACGCTGCGGACCGACCGCCGCGCGCTCGTCCCGCGCCCCGAGACGGAGCAGCTCGTCGACCTCGTCCTCTCCTCGCCGCGCCTGCGCTCGCTCCCCGCGCCGCGGCTCGTCGACTACGGCACCGGCACCGGCTGCATCGCCTTCGCGCTCGCCCGCGCCTGGCCCGCCGCGAGGATCGCCGCGCTCGACGTCTCGGAGGAGGCGCTCGCGCTCGCCCGCGAGAACGCCGCCGCGCTCGGCCTCGCGGACCGCGTCGCGCTCGTGAACTGCGCCGAGACGGAGCTCGACGAGGTCTTCGAGGGCGGGTCGGTGGACGCCATCGTCTCCAACCCGCCCTACGTCCCCACCGCGCAGTGGGAGCGGCTCGCGCCGAAGGTGCGCGACCACGAGCCGCGCCTCGCGCTCGACGGCGGCGCGGACGGGATGGACGTACTGCGCCGCGTCGCGGAGGACGCCTCGATGCTCCTCGCGCCGGAGGGCGAGCTCTACCTCGAGCTCGACGCCGAGAGCGGCCAGGCCGCGCCGATGTCCGCGCTCCTGCGCGAGCTCGGCTTCGATCCCGTCCGCTCCCACCGCGACCTCGCGGGCGCGGAGCGCTTCGTCTCCGCGTCCCTCTCGCTCGGGGTGTAGGCGATGGCGGACGCCGCGAAGCAGGCCGTCTTCGACGCGCGCTGGATCCTGCCGGCGCCCTCGGGCATCGGCGTGTACGCCCGCGAGCTGGCGCTGCGCCTCCCGGCGCTGCTGCCGGAGTGGCGCTTCGCCCTCCTCGTGCGCCCGGACGTCGACCCCGCCGCGCTGCTCCCGCCCGGCGCGGAGGGCCGCGCGGAGGCGGTCGCCGTCCCGTTCGGCCCGCTCTCGCCGAAGAACCAGCTCCTGCTCCCCGGCCTGCTGCGCCGGCTCGGCGCGGACCTCTACCACGCGCCCAGCTTCATGCTGCCCTTCCGCGCGTTCCGGCGCGGCGGCGGGGCGCGCGTCCGCTGCCTCGCGACGATCCACGACGTCATCCCGCTCGTCGTCCCGGACTACGCCCCCGCCTCGCGCACCGCGCGCCTGCGCCCGCTCTTCCGGTGGTGCCTGCGCGAGGCCGCGAGACGCGCGGACGTCCTCCTCACGGTGAGCGAGACCTCGCGCCGCGACATCGTGTCGGCCCTGCGCCTCGGCCCGGCGGACGCCGCGCGCGTCCGCGCCGTCCCGAACGGCGTCGACCCCGTCTTCGCCGCCGCCGCGGAGGGCCGCCCGCCGCCTCGCGAGGCCCGCGACCCCGCGCCGCGCACGCTCCTCTACGTCGGGCGTTCGGACCCCTACAAGAACGTCCCGCTGCTCGTCGAGGCCTTCGCCGCGGCGCGCGCCCGCGCGCCGTGGCCGCTGCGGCTCGTCGTGGCGGGGTCCCGCGACCCGCGCTACCCGGAGGCGGAGGAACGCGCCCGCGCGCTCGGCGTCGCGGACGCGGTGGATTTCACCGGATCCCTCCCGCTGCCGGAGCTCGTCGCGCGCTACCGCGCGGCGGACCTGCTCGTCCATCCGTCGCGCTACGAGGGCTTCGGGCTGCAGATCGCCGAGGCGATGGCGGCGGGGCTGCCCGCGCTCTGCTCCGACGGCGGCGCCGCGCCCGAGACCGCGGGCGGGGCCGCGCGGGTCGTCCCGCTCGCGGGCGGCGCGCCGGCCTTCGCGGACGCGATTCTTTCGCTCCTCTCCGACCCCGCCGAGCTCGCACGCCTGCGCGAGGCCGGCCTCCGCCGCGCGGCCCTCCTCTCCTGGGACCGCGCCGCGCGCGGCGTCGCCGCCGCCTACGCCTGAAAATCGCGGCCGCGGATTTGCCTCGCGCGCGCGGGTGTGCTAGAATGCCGCCTCCTTTTTTCCACGCATTCCGAAACCGGCGCGGACCCCGCCACGGGGCGCGCCGCATACCCTGCAGCATGAACCCCATCCAGTTCCTCTTCGGCACCAAGCGCGCGCGCGACGTCAAGAAGCTGCGCCCGATCGTCCGCCGGATCAACGAGCTCGACGAGCAGTACAAGTCCCTCTCCGACGACGAGCTCAGGGCCAAGACCCCCGAGTTCAAGGCGCGCGTCGCCAAGGGCGAGTCGCTCGACTCCATCCTCCCCGAGGCCTTCGCCGTCGTCAAGAACGCCTGCCGCCGCCTCGTCGGCTCGAAGCTGACGGTCTGCGGCCACGAGATCGAGTGGGACATGGTCCCGTTCGACGTCCAGCTCATGGGCGGCATCGTCCTGCACCAGGGCAAGATCGCCGAGATGCAGACGGGCGAGGGCAAGACGCTCGTCGCCGCCGCGCCGCTCTACCTCAACGCCCTCACCGGCCGCAACGTCCAGCTCGTCACGGTCAACGACTACCTCGCCCTCCGCGACTCGCAGTGGATCGGCCACCTCTACAAATGGCTCGGCCTCACCGTCGGCTGCATCCAGAACACGATGCACCCGCTCGAGCGCCGCGAGCAGTACGCCTGCGACGTCACCTACGGCACCAACTCCGAGTTCGGCTTCGACTACCTGCGCGACAACGGCATGGCGCAGGACGTGCGCGAGCAGGTCCAGCGCGACCACTACTTCGCCATCGTCGACGAGGTCGACTCCATCCTCATCGACGAGGCCCGCACGCCGCTCATCATCTCCGGCCCGGCCGAGTTCTCGCACAACCAGTACAAGGACCTCCAGCCCAAGGTCGAGCGGCTCTACCGCCGCCAGG
>CAMNDA010000247.1 GCA_946534745.1 uncultured Verrucomicrobiota bacterium
CCGCGACCTGCTCGCGGGCGGGCTCTTCGGCAAGGAGACCGCCGGCGGCTACTTCGCGCTCGAGCCCGAGAGCGAGACCGTGGTCTACAACTACTTCTTCGACCTGGACCGGGCCGCCGAGGACGTGGAGGAGTTCGTCGCGACGCTCGAGAAGATCCTCCAGCTCTGCGACCTCTGGGCCGAGCGCGTCAAGGGCGCCCTCCCCGCCGCCGCAGCCGCCGCCCCCGCCGCCTCCCCGCCGCTGGGAATCCTGGCCTGACCCATGCGCCGGAGCGCGGGCCCCGCCGTGTAACCTTCCCGCCTCTTCCGTGTACTACCTGCGAAAGGACCTCCGCCATGCCGCTCCCTCCCTCCCTCGACACCTTCCGCACGCTTGCGAACTCCGCGTTCTTCTCCTCCCGCGACATCGCGGTGAAGGGCGAGGGCAAGACGGCCTCGGCCCGGCTCGGGAACTTCGTCTTTTCCCAAAGCGCCAAGACCAACGACGCCACGATGAAGGCGTTCAAGGCCGCGCTGGAGAAGGAATACGGCGTCTTCGGGCGCCACGCCTTCGATTCCGTGCTGGGCCAGCGCGCCGAGCTGCACAAGTCGCTGCGCGCCTGCGACGTGAAGGCGACGCTCTCCAGCCTGGCGACCGTCCGCAAGAACCGTTTCGTCGCCGAGGCGAACCGCCAGCTCGACACGGCGCCGAAGATGCTCGAGCTCTCGAAGGAGGACCGTCTCGAGGTCCGCCGGAAGGTCGCCGAAAGCATCTCGAAGGGCGTCGACCTTTCGTCGTTCAAGACGAAGCAGGAGGTCTCCGCCGCCGCGCAGAGGACCATCGACGCGGCGATCTCGGAGCTGCAGCTGGAACGGAGCGGTCTGGAGACGCACAAGCTCGGCTCCCGGGAGAAGCTCGAGAAGGAGGCGAAGCCGGCCGAGGCGACCGGGCTGCGGAACCTCGGCCAGACCTTCTCCAAAGGAGAGACCTCGATCGCCGATCTCGTGAAGCGGGGCCGCCTCGGCGAGGGCATGCGCGTCAACCGCTCCGGCACCAACCCCGTCCTCCTCGAGAAGCTCAAGTCGAACGGCGTCGAGCCCGGCTTCATCTACCGCAACGACTGGTCGACCGACGACACGCGCGGCCTGATGGCCGACATCGGCTCCGACGCGAGCCTCGCCGAGCTCGACGCGCTCAAGGCCAAGGACCCCGCCTTCGCCGCGAAGTGCGAGGGCAAGACGGTCCGCGAGCAGATCATGCTCGCCGGGCGCGCGCATTCGGCGGGCATGGCCGCCGTGGCGGAGTTCGCGCTGCAGGACGCCGCGCAGAACCTTCTCGCCGGCAACGGCCGCGTCTCCTCGGGCTACGTCTTCCGGGAGCTGGCGCAGGCGCTCAAGGGGCAGTTCTCGGACGTCGACCTCAGGCAGCTCGCCGCCGGGACCCCGGACAAGGCGCTCCTCAAGGAGGCCAAGCAGTACCTCTTCGCGCAGATCCGCGACGCGGTGATGAACGTCGGCCCGGGGGACGACTACCACGGGCTCTCGCCCGTCTTCAGGCACTTCTCCGAGCGCGCCATCGTCAAGCTGGACTACAACGAAAGCGAGAAGTTCTCGAAGGGCGACGCGGCGCACGCCGGCACCTTCATGCGCCCCGAGCGCGTGGTCTTGAACCGCAAGATGGGGCAGCTCTACCGCTTCACCTCGCGCCAGTCGGCCGACGCCATCTCCGCGGGCGCCGTCACCGAGGCGCTCGCGAACGACCTCACGCGCGTGGCCGGCGTCCCCGCGCAGGAGCTCGAGATCGTCCGCGGCACGTATTCCGACGGCCACCCGAAGATCATGCTCGCCGCCAAGTTCGCCGACGGCTACAAGGACCTCGAGGCCGGCATGCTCAAGGACGGCCGCGTCGTGAAGCCCAAGGGCGCCGACCCGAACCTCCGGATGGAGAGCCTCGGAAAATACAAGGCGTTCTTCCTCGTCACGGCCGACCGCGACGGCATCGGCAAGCGCGGCCAGAACAAGGGGTTCGTCGGCGGGCGCTTCTTCGCCATCGACCCCGGCCACTCGCTGGAGGGCAACGGCAAGTACCTGAAGGTCTCCGACGACCTCTCCTTCCAGGACACCTACGGCAAGAGCACGAAGCCGCGCTTCAACAACTTCTCCGTCTTCGACGACGACACGTTCTTCTCCAAGATGGAGGGCGTCCTCGCCCTCCGCGAAAAGGCGGAGCACGGCGAGTTCCGGAAGGTCTTCAACGAATACCGGGCCCACTTCAACCCGGACGAGGCCGGCATCTCCGACGCCGAGAAGGCGCTTCGCACCAAGATCTGCGCCGACATCGACGCGAAGGAGGCCGAGTTCAACGAGTCGCTGAAGAAGATCCTCGACGTCTCCGCGAACAACCTTGAGCTCTACGACGACCTCGCGGAGGACGGCCCCGCGATCCAGCAGGGCGCGATCGAGACCGTCGCCAACCTCGAGAAGCTCACCTCGCCGACCACGTGGGTCAGCAAGAAGGGCAAGGTCGCGCTCGAGCACCTCGAGGTCGTCCCCGAGACGCGCGTCCCGTGGAAGGCCGCCCTCCGGGACGACGACATCGCCTACTACTGCGAGACGAAGATGTCCTGGGAGACGCAGAAGCTCCTGGAAGCCATCGCGAAGGGCGCGGGCGCGCGCTTCGAGGCCGACGAGCTCGGCTTCACGCGCATTCTGGTCCCCAAGGATCGCGCCGAGGCGTTCTTCGCGGCCTTTTCGGAGGAGAACGTCCAGAAGCTCACGCATCCCGACGAGTACGCGGCGCGCAAGTCGGGCGGCGACGGCCTCGAGGGCGCGAAGCTCTACCGGCCCGTCCCCTACCGGGCGCCGAAGCCCGACACGCGTCCGCTCCTGGATCCGGCGACGCTGCCGGACATCCTGGACGTGCCGGTCGAATACGGCGGCAGGACGATGGTCGTCCGGCTCCCCAAGACCCACTTCGCCGACCTCGTCACCACGCGCTCGTCCGTCCACCGCCCGCGCAACCTCGGCGAGCTTCGCTTCCTGCTCGAGTCCCAGATCAAGCGCGGCAACGATGTCCTCGGCGCGCTCCTGAGCGGCAAGGCGCACCTCTTCGAACCGACGCGCGAAAACATCGTCGCGCTCACCTACGCGGTCCACGCCGCCGCCCTCCGCAAGGGCGAGTACATGTACCGCGGCTCCTTCAGCATCGAGGACCCGGACGGCAACATCGCCCGCTGGCTCGACCGCGCCGAAGACGTGTACCTGCGCACCTCCACCCACGCGAAGCCCTACCAGGCCGTGAACGTCGACGGCCACCTCAACATGCCGCGCGGCTACGACGTGCCCACCGGCGCGGGCGGCCTGCTCAACGGCATGCGCACCTTCCACTACTTCACCATCCCCGACACCGACCACATCAAGGACGCGGGCGGCAGCGGGCCCAAGCGCCGCCTCTTCCTCAAGTGCGAGACGTTCGGCATCTTCGCCTCCACCGCGCACCTGCACCCCTTCCGGAAGGCCGACGCGAAGAGCGACGGCATGAAGACGCGCGGCTACCGGCCCGGCGACATCCTCGAGTCGATCCAGCACGGCGCCTCGCTCTTCAAATCCTGGTTCACGCCCAAGGAGGCGCCCGGCATCCGCAAGGAGAACCTCACCGAGGCGCAGAAGACGGCCATCCGGAGCGCCAAGGACAAGCTGGAAGACCTCGGGCTTGGCGGCCAGGGCGAGCGGCTGGTCGCCAACGCCGTTCTCAGCGGCGGCGGCATCAAGACCCTGACGGACAACGTCGCGTTCATCCTCGACAAGATGATGCCGGAGGACGAGGAGAAGCGCGCCGCGCTCATGTCGGTCCTGGACGATCTCGCCATCGACTTCGATGCCTCGTCCTCCAACGTCGGCGGCGAGATCATCAACCGCATCGGCAACGAGATCATGATCGACGCGAAGGACCTGATGTAGGGCCCTTCGCGACCGGAAGCGCCGACGCCCGCCCGCGCGGCCGGGGCCGGCCGGGCGCGGAAACGGAACGGACGACAACATCCGCGCCTGTTTCACGGAAGGGATTCCCCTGGCCGACTTCTGGAAGGGGGCCCAGCCCAACTGCTGCGCGCATGTCGTCGGCCTTGACGGCGGGCGTCTCGTCCTCCGGGAGCGGGCGGCGGTGTTTTCGCGTTGAACGCGCGGGGGCGTTCTGCTATGATGCCGCCCCACTTCCACGTTCCAACCCAAGGAGACGAACAATGGTCTATTCGACCGAAATCCAGCACCAGTGCCCCCTGGCCAAGGGGTGCAACCACGGTCCGGCGCCCATCCCCGAAGAGGGCAAGTGGGTCCAGGCCAAGCAGATCAAGGACATCAGCGGCTACACGCACGGCGTGGGCTGGTGCGCGCCCCAGCAGGGCGCGTGCAAGCTCTCGCTCAACGTCAAGGACGGCGTCATCGAGGAGGCCCTCGTCGAGACGATCGGCTGCTCCGGCATGACCCACTCCGCCGCGATGGCCAGCGAGATCCTCGTCGGCAAGACGATCCTCGAGGCGCTCAACACGGACCTCGTCTGCGATGCGATCAACACCGCGATGCGCGAGCTCTTCCTCCAGATCGTCTACGGGCGCACCCAGAGCGCGTTCTCGGACGGCGGCCTCGTGATCGGCGCCGGGCTCGAGGACCTCGGCAAGGGTCTCCGCTCGATGGTCGGCACGATGTACGCCACGAAGGCGAAGGGCCCCCGCTACCTCGAGATGACCGAGGGCTACTGCACGCGCATGGCCCTCAACAAGGACGGCGAGGTCGTCGGCTACGAGTTCGTGAGCCTCGGCAAGATGACCGACTTCATCAAGAAGGGCATGACCCCGAACGAGGCCTGGGAGAAGGCCAAGGGCCACTACGGCCAGTTCGAGGGCGCCGCCAAGTACATCGACCCCCGCAAGGAATAACAGGAGGAAGACAGATGGCTACCAAGAAGACCACCGCCAAGAAGGCCGCCCCCAAGGCCGCGGCCAAGTCCGCCGAGAAGCTGTTCGAGGGCTACGAGCGCCGCGAGGCCAAGATCCTCGCCGCCCTCAAGCCCTACGGCATCAAGAGCATCGAGGAGTGCCGCGACATCTGCCTCAAGGCCGGCTTCGACCCCTACAAGATCGTCGAGGAGACGCAGCCGATCTGCTTCGAGAACGCCAAGTGGGCCTACACCGTGGGCGCCGCGATGGCCGTGAAGAAGGGCTGCACCAAGGCCAAGGACGCCGCCGCCGAGATCGGCGTCGGGCTCCAGGCCTTCTGCATCCCCGGCTCCGTGGCGGAGAACCGCCAGGTCGGCCGCGGCCACGGCAACCTCGGCGCGATGCTGCTCGACGACGCGACGGAGTGCTTCGCGTTCCTCGCCGGCCACGAGTCGTTCGCCGCCGCCGAGGGCGCGATCAAGATCGCGCTCAACGCGAACAAGGTCCGCAAGACGAACCTCCGCGTGATCCTCAACGGCCTCGGCAAGGACGCCGCGTACATCATCTCGCGCATCAACGGCTTCACCTACGTGAAGACGGCCTTCGACAACAAGACCGAGAAGGTGCGCGTGGTCGCGCGCAAGGCGTTCTCCAAGGGCCCGCGCGCGGCGGTGAACTGCTACGGCGCGGACAACGTCCCGGAGGGCGTCGCGATCATGAAGCTCGAGAACGTGGGCGTGTCCATCACGGGCAACTCCACGAACCCGACGCGCTTCCAGCACCCGGTCGCGGGCACCTACAAGAAGTGGTGCGTCGAGAACGGCAAGAAGTACTTCTCCGTCGCCTCGGGCGGCGGCACCGGCCGCACGCTCCACCCGGACAACATGGCCGCCGGACCGTCCAGCTACGGCATGACGGACACGATGGGCCGCATGCACTCCGACGCGCAGTTCGCCGGCTCCAGCTCGGTGCCCGCGCACGTGGAGATGATGGGCCTCATCGGCATGGGCAACAACCCGATGGTGGGCGCCACGGTCGCCGTGGCGGTCGCCGTCGAGGAGAGCTTCAAGAAGGCGAAGAAGTAAGGCCTCCCCTCCCCCGCCCC
>CAMNDA010000248.1 GCA_946534745.1 uncultured Verrucomicrobiota bacterium
ACGGGCCATTCGAGCGTGAACGAGACGTCGTGCGCGTCGGGCGAGTCCGGCCGCGGGGCGACGGAGAGCGCGACGAGCGTCGCGGCGGGATGCCGCTCCGCGGTCTCGGCGAGGAAGTCGAGCAGGTTCCACCAGCCGGCCGTCGCGCGGAAGACGACGGGCTGGCGGGCGAAGTAGCGGGCGCCGGCGGGCGGCGCGGGCGGCGGGGCGCCGGGGTCCGCGATCGGGAGCCTCGTCTGCTCCATCGCGGGGACCGTGAAGACCACGCCGTGCCGCGCGGCGAGCGGGCGCAGCTTGGCGGCGGCGGCCTCGGAGAGGGAGTTGACGAGCGGATCGAGGACGAGCCGCTCGCAGCGGTTGGAGACGTCGGCGGCGAGCGCTTCCGTCTCCTCCTCCAGCTTCTGCGTGCGGGAGGCGTCGCGATGGATGCCCTCGAGCTTCTCGGTGGCCTCGGCGTTCGCGGCGGCGAGCTCGCGGCGGGCGGCCCGCGCCGGCAGGATCGCGAACCAGACGATCAGGGCGGTCGCGGCGAGGCAGCCGGCCGTGGATAGGATCGCGGTCCGCGTCTCGCGGGGGAGGCCCTTCCACCAGATCGCGACGGGGTCGGGCTTCTTCGGGGGCTTGAACGTTCCGGCGGGGCTCATGGCGCGTTCCCTCCTCCGTTGGCGGCCGCGGCGGGCGCTCGGCGCGGCGGGGTCTTCGGGGGCGGCGAGAAGGACCGCGGCGCGCCCGCGGCGACGATCTCGAATCGGAACGTGCCAGGAGTGACGTCCGTCCGGAACGAGCCGGGCGGGACCGCCGCCGAGACGAACGCGTTGGTCGCGCCGCCCTCGCGGATCGCGGCGACGAGGTCCTCGACGTCGCGCGGCCGGGACGTGACGCCCTGGAGGCGGAGCGTCGCGCCCGGGGGGGATTTCTTCGCGTTGGCCGTGCCGGGGGCGGGGCGAACGGTCGCCGAGGCGGGCGGGTAGGAGAGCTCGAGTCGCGCGAGCGAGGAGTCCTCCGGGACGGATTCCGCTACGGCCGCGAGCGCGGGGCCGAAGAGGACGCGCCCGTCGAGGAACCGGTCGAGCTGGCCGGCCTCGGCCTCGAGCGCCGCCTTGCGCGCGACGATCGACTCGTATCGGGCGACGGTGGAGGACTGCTCCCGGATCTGCTCCTCCGCGCGGGCGTTGCCGGAGCGGATCATCGCGTTGGAGAGCAGCGCGAGGCCGGCCCAGCCGACGGCGGCCAGCAGGGCGATGAACGCGAACATCGGGGCCATCACGCGCGGGCGGATGGGGCTGTGCCCGCGCCGCTCCTCCTCGAGCAGCAGGTTGACGTGGACGAGCCGGTTCATTCCGCGTCCTCCTCCTGCATGGCCGCGGCGGCCGCGCCGATCGCGGCGGCGAAGCGGCCGGAGACCTTGTCGAAGTCGGGCGGGAGGGACGCGCCCTCCTCCTGCGGGAAGTTCGAGACGGGCTCGCACGTCGTCGCCTCGCGCCCCGTCTGGTCGCGGAAGATCGCGGCCCAGTGCGGCGCCAGCGCCGGCGGGCCGGCGACGAAGAACTTCTCCACGACGAGCCCGTTGCGCCGCAGCACCCAGTCGGTCGAGAGCTCCGCCTGCCGGAAGATCGGCATCACCAGCGGGCCCAGGAACGGCGCCGGGTCGACGAGGCCTCCCTCGAGCAGCTCCTTCGCCGTCGCGTTGTCCACGTTCATCGGGCCGGCGACGGCGTGCAGCGAATCCTCCTCGCCGACCGAGAGCTCGCGGTAGAGCGCGACGGCCCCCTTCGCGAAGAGCGCGATCGTCGTCGTGTTCGACGCGATCTGGACCAGCACGGCGGTTCCTCCCGCCGCGCTGAGGGTGGGGGACGCGGCGAAGGCGTTCACGCGGGCGAGCGGCGAGACCTGGATCGAGACGGCCGTCGGCTTGCGGCCTTCCGGGAGAAGGCGCGCGACGCGCCTGGCGAGCTCCTCGGGCATGAAGGCGACGAACGGGAGCGAGCCTTTCTTCCCGGTGGCGGAGGCCTTCGTGCGGAGCGTCGAGGCGTCGAAGTCCGCCGTCGCGTCCTCGACCGAGTCGGACTGGCGGACGAGCGCGTCCGGCGCCGTCACGGCCAGCGCGGCGGCCGGCGCGCGGAAGGCGGGCGGGAGCGACCACGGGCCGCGCATGTCCGCGGGCATGGCCAGGATGGACTCGATGTCGGAGACGACGGGGACGAACCCCGCCGCGACGATGCGGAGGAAGCCTTCGGGCGAGCGGCGGAGGCGGACGGCCGGCGCTCCTTCGGAGAAGCCGGCGCCGACCTCGATTCCGACGACGTCGGCGGGAGGAACCTTGTGCTTCGCCTTGCCGGCGGCCTTCTGGGGCTTCTCCCCTTTGGGTGGGTCTGTGGGAGGCATGACGGGGGCAATTGTAGCACGGCGGCCCCTTCGCGCGCAAGCGGTTTCTCGCGCGCCTCGCGCGCGGAGCGAGGAAGAAAACGGCTTGTCTTTCGCGCGGGGATTCGCTAGAATCGCCGCCCCATGCAACTTTCCGACCCCATCGCCAAGGCCGGCGTCCTCGTCGAGGCGCTGCCCTACATCGCGGACTTCCGCGGCGAGATCATCGTCGTCAAGCTCGGCGGCAGCGTCCAGGAGGACGCCGCCGCCCTGCGCTCGACGCTGACCGACGTGGCGTTCATGCGCGTCGTCGGCATGCGCCCGATCGTCGTCCACGGCGGCGGCAAGGCCATCACGCGCGCGCTGAAGGAGGCCGGGGTCGAGACGCGCTTCGAGGCCGGCTTCCGCGTCACCGACGAGGCGTCGATCCGCATCGTCGAGGACGTGATGAAGAACCGTGTCAACGCCGAGATCGTCCGCCTCCTCTCGGAGTGCGGCGTCGAGGCCGCGGCGCTCCACGGCGACCGCGTCTTCTTCTCGACGCGCAAGACCGGCGAGGACCCCGCCACGGGCGCCCGGCTCGACTGGGGCTTCGTCGGCGAGGCCGCGCACTGCGACACGGGGCCCGTCCGCGCGCTCTTCGAGGCGGGCGCGGTGCCCGTCATCTGCCCGCTCGGCCGCGGCGCCGACGGGCTCGTCTACAACATCAACGCGGACGACGCGGCCGCCGCGCTGGCGATGGCGCTGCCCTCGCGCAAGCTGGCCTACGTCTCGGACGTGCCGGGCCTGCTGCGCGACCCGGCGGACCCCGCCACGCTCATCGAGACGCTGCACGCGCCGGACGTCCCGGACCTGGAGCGCGCGGGCGTGATCTCCGGCGGGATGCTCCCCAAGATCGAGAGCAGCCTCGCCGCGCTGCGCGCCGGCGTGCGCAAGGTCCACCTCGTGGACGGCCGCATGCCGCACTCGCTCCTCCTCGAAATCTTCACCAACAAGGGCGTGGGCACCCAGATCGTCAAGTAGGGCGACCCGCGCGAAAGGACCAGACATGAGCAACGACAACACCGAAGACACCGCCGCCCTCTGCGCCGACTACCAGATGGACACCTACGTCCGCACGGCGACGATCGTGAAGGGCCGCGGCAGCCGCGTCTTCGCCCCCAACGGCAACCAGTTCCTCGACTTCACGAGCGGCATCTCCGTCGTGGCGCTCGGCCACGCGCACCCGGCCGTCGTCGAGGCGATCAAGTCCCAGGCCGAGACGCTGGTGCACGCCTCCAACCTCTTCTACACGCCGCAGGTCGGCCTGCTCGCGCGCAAGCTCTCCAAGGCCGGGCTCGGCGGCAAGTGCTTCCTGTGCAACTCCGGCGCCGAGGCGAACGAGGCGATGATCAAGCTCGCGCGCCTCTGGGGCTCGCAGAACGGCGGCCGCTACGAGATCGTCTGCATGCGCGGCTCGTTCCACGGGCGCACGCTCGCGACGCTCTCCGCCACCGGCCAGAGCAAGGTCCAGAAGGGCTTCGACCCGCTGATGCCCGGCTTCGCGTTCGCCGACTTCAACGACCTGGAGAGCGTGAAGGCCGCGGTTACGGAGAAGACCGTCGCGGTGCTCTTCGAGTGCGTCCAGGGCGAGGGCGGCGTCGTGCCCGCGACGGAGGAGTTCGTGCAGGGCGTCCGCGCGCTGTGCGACGAGAAGGGCCTCCTGATGCTCTGCGACGAGATCCAGTGCGGCATGGGCCGGACCGGCAGGATGTGGGCGTTCGAGCACTACGGCGTCGCGCCCGACGCGTTCACGTCCGCGAAGGCGCTCGGCGGCGGCCTGCCGCTCGGCGCGCTCATCGCCTCGCCCGCGCTCTCCGGCGTCTTCACGCCCGGCTCGCACGGCACGACCTTCGGCGGCAACCCGGTCGCGTGCGCGGCCTCGCTCGCCGTGTTCAAGGTCTTCGAGGAGGAGAAGGTCGTCGAGCACGCCGCCGCGGCCGGCGAGCTCTTCCGCAAGGGCCTCGAGGCGTTCGTCGAGAAGTACGACCAGCTCCTGGAGGTGCGCGGCAAGGGCCTCCTGCTCGGCCTCGTCCTGAAGGAGCCTCGCGCCGGCGAGCTCATCGACGAGCTGCGCAACGGCGGCCTGCTCGCGTGCAAGGCGGGCGACTCCGTCGTGCGCTTCCTCCCGCCGCTCAACGTCTCCGACGACGACCTCGAGGAGGGCCTCGAGATGGTCGGCGACGCGCTCGACATCCTCTTCGGCGAGGGCTAGCCGCCCGTCGCCCCCGCGGCTCGCACGCGCCGTGGCGGGGGG
>CAMNDA010000249.1 GCA_946534745.1 uncultured Verrucomicrobiota bacterium
CTTCTCCCCCCTCGGCTCCGACACCCTCGGCCGCAGCGTCGCGCTGCGCCTCGTGCAGGGCGCGCGCATCGCGGTGCGCGTCGGGCTCGTCGCGTCGCTCCTCGCCGTGCCGTTCGGGACGCTGCTCGGCCTCGTGGCGGGGTGGTTCGGCGGGAAGGTCGACGCCGTCGCGACATGGCTCTCCGCCACCGTCGCCGCCGTCCCCTCGGCGATCCTCATCCTCGCCGTGTCGCTCGTCGCCGGCAAGGGGCTCGCGGGCGTCTGCCTCGGCATCGCGCTCACGACGTGGGTCGGCGTCTACCGGACCGTCCGCGGCGAGACGGTGAAGCACCGCTCGCGCGGCTACGTGCTCGCCGCGGTGGCGCTGGGCTGCTCGACGCCGCGCATCCTCTTCCGGCATCTGCTGCCGAACGTGGCGCACCTCGTGATCGTCGCCTTCTCGCTGCGCTTCCCGGCCGCGGTCGGGACGGAGGTCTTCATGAGCTTCCTCGGCCTCGGCGCGCAGAACGAGCCCTCGTGGGGCGTGATGATCGACAACGCGCGCGTCCGCCTCTGGCAGGGCGTGTGGTGGGAGGGGCTCTTCGTGACGCTCGCCGTCTTCGGCCTCGTCCTCTCCGCCAACCGCCTCGGCGACTGGCTCCGCGACCGCCTCGACCCGACCCGCGCCGCGGCCTAGTTCAGGCCCGCGCGCTTGCGGACGATCCACTCGGCGGTGAGGAGGCCGACGAGGAGCGCGAGGATCCACCACCGGTCCCACAGGAAGAGCTCGGAGCGCTCGTGCAGCGTGCGGTTCCCTTCGCCGTAGGCGCCGAGGAGCGTCCCGAGGCGCGAGGGCGGAACGGCCTTGCCGCCCGACGAGGCCGCCATGCGCCGCGGCAGGTCGAAGCTCGCCGAGACGTTCACGAACTCGGCCGGGCGCCGCGACGTGACGACGAAGAAGCGCGTCCGCAGCTGCTCCGGATACTCCGAGGCGAGGCGCGAGCGCGCGTCCGCGCACTCCAGCTGCACCGTGTAGACGCCCGGCTCCGGCAGCGGGTCGGTCTCGGCCTCGTAGAAGCCGTTGCTGTCCTCGCGGTAGCGCAGGCGCAGCGAGCGGATGCGCGCGCCGTTCTCCGCGAGGATCGCCGCCTCGGGCCGGAGGTCGTTCATCGCGTTGAAGTCGAGGTCCTGGAAGCGGGCCTGGACGACGATCTTGTCGCCCGGCGTGTAGCGCAGCTGGTCGGTGCCGAGCCGGACGTAGGGGTTGCCGGCGCGGAGCTTGTCGCCCGCGCCCCAGCGCAGCACCTGGCCCCAGAACTGGTGGTGCCGCGTGTCGCCGACGCGGTAGCGCAGGCGCCACGTGCGGTCGGTGTTGAGCTGCAGGACCTTGCCGTGGCCGGCGTTGCGCGCGACGACGAGGGAGTGCACGGCCTGCTGCTCGCGCATCTCCGCGAGGCGCTTCACCGCCGCCTCCGGGTCCTGCTCGAGGTCGGCCGCGGCGAGGTGGGCGACGGACTCCGCCGTCGCCGCATCCTCGGGCTCGGCGTAGGCGAGGACCTCGGCGCCGGGCTTGACGCCCTTCACCGGGTGGCGCCAGGTCATCTCCGGCACGTCGTTCCAGATCTGCTCGTTCTCGTAGGACGAGGACGACTGCGCCATCGCCGGGTGGCCGCGGCCGGAGGGCGCGAGGCGCAGGCGGAAGGAGGTCTCGGGCGAGGCGAGATACGGGTCGTCCTCCTCCTCGAACGTCGCGGGCATGAGGTCGAGCAGCGCCTCGTTGCGGATGCGGTGCGGCATCGCGCGCGGGCCGTCGATGAGGACCAGCAGCGCGCCGCGCTGCTCGACGCAGTACTTCACGTTCTCCACCACCTCGGGCGTGAGGACGTCCTCGTCGAGGTCGCCGAGGATGATGACGTCGAACTTGCGCCACTCGTCGCGGTCGACCGGGAACGCGCCGGACTCGGAGTCGCCGAACTTGCGCGCGGCGCTCGCGGGCGGGAGCGGGTCGGTGTCCTGGCCGGCCATCCGGTCGGGGTGGACGAGATACTCCTGCAGATGCACGGACTTGTCGCGCCCGTAGAAGAGGTTGCGCAGGTAGCGGAACTCCCAGCGCGGCCGGTCGTCGACGAGGAGCACGTTCGTGCGGTCGTCGGTCACCGAGACGTCGAGCGTCCACTCGTTGTTGTTGTCGAACTCCTCGCCGTCGACCCGGTCGATCGCGACGCGATAGCGCAGCACGCCCTTCTCCTCCGGCAGGTCGGTGAAGCGGAACTCGCGGGAGTAGTCGTCGTTCTCGATATACTCCACGACGGAGTCCAGCTCGCGCTCGCCGCAGAAGAGGCGGATCTTCGCCTCCGTCCCGCGCAGGCCGGTCGCGGAGATGGAGCCGGCGACGCGGACCTTGTCGCCGAGGAAGACGGACTCCGGCGCGCGCGCCTCGGCGACGGCGAGGTCCTTGGGCGGGCGCGTCCCGCCGACGACGACGGTCTGGATCGGGATGCCGGCGCCGCCGATGCGGCGCGAGACGGCGTCGACGCCGGCCTCGCCGGTGTGGCGGCCGTCGGTGACGATGAGGAACCCGGCGAGCTCCTCGAACGGGATGTCGTGCAGCGCGGTCTCGAGCGCGCGCGTGAGGTCGGTCGACGAGCGGAACGCGGTCTCGCGAGCGGCCTCGTCGGTCTCCGCGACCTCCTCCGCGCGCGGGGCGGTGTCCGCGAGGTCGAGCAGCGCGTCGAGCGCGGCCTCGGCGTCCTCCTCCGCCTTCGCGGCGCTCTCGGCGCCGGCCTCCTTCGCCTTCTCGGCCTTCTGCGCGGCCTTCGCGGCGCCGGTCGCGGCGCGCACCAGGTCGGCGTCCGGCTCCGCGGTGGCGCCGAAGCGGTAGAGCTCGAGGTTGTAGGAGCGGCCGAGCGTCGCGAGCGGCGGCTCGGGAAGGGCGTTCGGGGCGCAGAGCAGGCGGCGCGCGATCGCGGCGCGCGTCGTGTCCGACGCCGCCATGATCTCCGCGCGGCCGTCGGCGTCTAGCCCGTCGTAGGTCGCGAGCGAGCCGGCGCTCTCGATCGTCTCGGCGAACGGCAGCAGCTGTTCGAAGGCGTCCGCAAGGCGGCCCGCTTCGCGCGCGACGGCGCCGCCGTCCGCGTGCTCCGCGTCCGCGACGGAGGCCGCGAGGGCGTCCACGGCGGGCCTGATCTGGCCGCGCACGAACGCCGACACGCGCGGGAGCGCGGAGCCGGCCTCGGGGTGGGCGGCGGCGTCGAGCTTCTTCGCGACGCCCTCCATCGCCGCGGCGGCGGCGTCCGCGAACGCGCCCGCC
>CAMNDA010000250.1 GCA_946534745.1 uncultured Verrucomicrobiota bacterium
CCGCCGCTACGCGTGCGACCCCAACCCGTTCGGGCTCGCCTCGCTCTCGCTCTCGCAGGACCCCGCTGGCGCGACGATCGAGTTCGGATTCGGCGACGGCCTCGTCGACGCCCTCCGGGCCGGCTGGGACGCCCCGCGCGCCTCGCAGCTGCGCCGCCTCGCCTCGGGGCATTCCTTCGGCGCCTTCGCCCGCGCCGCGTGGCTCACCCCCACGCGCCTGCAGGTCACGGCGGCCGTCCCCTGCTCCACGTCGTTCCTCACGCTCGAGTTCGACCTCGCCGCGCCCTGCTTCCGCTCGAGGACGCCGATCTGGTTCGCGCACCCGTGGCTGAACGAGGCCGCCATCCCGCTCTCCCCGGCCGAATGAAGACCTCCGACTTCGACTACGCGCTCCCGCCGGAGCTCATCGCGCAGGTGCCGCCGAAGGAGCGCGGCACCTCGCGCATGATGGTCCTGCACCGCGCGGACGGCGCGATCGAGCACCGGCGCGTCGGCGACATCGTCGACTACCTCGACCCCGCCGACCTCATGGTCTTCAACGACACGCGCGTCTTCGCGGCGCGCGCGTTCGGGCGCTGGGAGGACACGCCCGGGCGCGTCGAGGTGCTCTTCGTCGAGCCGAGCGGCCTGCGCCCCGGCGCGTGGACCGCGCTCTGCCGCTCGTCGCGCCCGATGAAGCCCGGCCGCGCGATGCTCCTCGCCGGCGGCGAGATCCGCGCGACCGTCCTCGAGAGGAGCGCGCGCGACGGGCACGTCGACCTCGCGCTCGAATACGACGGCGACTTCTTCGAGATCCTCGACCGCACCGGCGTCCCGCCCGTCCCGCCCTACATCCGGCGCGGCCCCGGCGACCCGCGCGTCGGGCTCGACCGCGAGCGCTACCAGACCGTCTACGCGCGGGAGCGCGGCGCCGTCGCCGCGCCGACCGCGGGCCTGCATTTCTCCGAGGAGCTCCTCGCGCGCATCGACGCGAAGGGCGTCGGGCGCGCGTTCGTGACGCTGCACGTCGGCCCCGGCACCTTCCGCCCCGTGAAGGCGGAGACGGTCGAGGAGCACGTGATGGACAGCGAGCGCTACGAGATCCCGGAGCGCACCGCGGAGGCCGTCGCCGCGTGCCGCGCGCGCGGCGGGCGCGTCGTCGCCGTCGGTAGCACGAGCGTCCGCACGCTCGAGACGAGCGCGCGGGCGCACGGCGGCGCCGTCGTCGCGGAGAAGGCGCGCTCGTCGATCTTCATCCACCCGCCCTACGAGTTCCTCGCGGTGGACGCGATGCTCACGAACTTCCACCTGCCGCAGTCGACGCTGCTGATGATGGTCTCCGCCCTCGCGGGCCGCGAGCGCGTCCTCGCCGCCTACGCCGAGGCCATCCGCGAGCGCTACCGCTTCTACAGCTACGGCGACTGCATGCTGATCGTGTAGATCCGCCCGCGCGCGGGGCGCGGCCCGCCTCGCCGCCGCCCTTGCGCGGCGGGCGCGTGGCCCTCAGTCGCGCACGGCGAGCGCGGCCGGGAGCGCGGCGCGGATCCCGTCGGGCGGGACCGGCTCGACGACCGCGCGGCCCCAGTCCGCGAGAAACACGAACCGGATGTCCGATCCGACCTTCTTCTTGTCGGAGAGCATCGCGCCGAGGAGCGCATCGGGCGTGCACGCGGCGCCGCCGGGGAGGTCCGCTACGGACGTCGGCAGCGCGAAGGACGCGAGCAGCGCCGCGAGCGAGCGGGCCGTCCCGCGCGGCGTCGTGCCGCGCAGTTCTCCGAAGCGCGCGGCGGCGACCATGCCGACCGCGACGGCCTCGCCATGGGGGACCGTGCCGAAGCCCAGGACCTTCTCGACGGCGTGTCCGACGGTGTGGCCGAAGTTGAGGATCATCCGGAGCCCGCCCTCCCGCTCGTCGCGGTTCACGACGTCGGCCTTGACCGCCGCGCAGCCGGCGACGACGCGCTCCGTCTCCTCCGGCGACGGCGCGCTGCCCGCGAGGCCGCGCAGGAGCGCGAGCAGCCCCGCGTCGCGGATGCAGGCGGTCTTCACCGCCTCCGCCATCCCCTGGGCGAACTCGCGCGGCGGGAGCGTGCGCAGGACGTCCGGGTCGCCCACGACCGCGGCCGGCTGGTGGAACGCGCCGACGAGGTTCTTCCCGAACGGAACGTCGATCGCGGTCTTGCCGCCGATCGACGAGTCGACGAACGCGAGGAGCGACGTCGGTACCTGCATCGCGGCGACGCCGCGCAGCCAGGTCGCGGCGGCGAAGCCCGCCAGGTCGCCGACCACGCCGCCGCCGAGCGCGACGACGAGGTCGCTCCGGTCGATCCCGCGCCGGTGGAACGCGCCCCACAGCCCCTCGAGCGAGCGCAGGCTCTTCGTGGCCTCGCCCGCGGGGACGACCTCCGCCTCCGCGTCGAACCCCGCGCCCCGCAGGGAGGCGAGGACCGCCGGGAGATGCAGCGGGGCCACGTTGGAGTCGGTGACGACGACGGCGCGGCGCCCGGAGACGGACGTGGCGGCGACCTCGCCGGCGCGCGCG
>CAMNDA010000251.1 GCA_946534745.1 uncultured Verrucomicrobiota bacterium
GCGCCCCCGCCGACGATGCGGCCGGGGGCCGGCGCGACACCGCGCCGGCCCCCGTTTTCGCCGTTGTCCCGGGAGGTCCCTAGACCTAGAGGATCTTCCCGGCGGCGTGGAGCGCGCGGAAGGCCGCGGCGCCGTGGAAGCCGAAGGGCGGGATCTTTCCCGTGAACGGGCCGGTCCCGGCGTAGGCGAAGCGGATCGCCTCGCGCGCGGACGGCAGCTTCGCCGCGTAGCGGTAGGAGAGGGAGTGGCGCGGAAGCGTCCGCGTGTACCAGAGGTTCTCCGCGAAGCCGCGCCCGGGCGAGCGCGGGCCGCGCGCCTTCCACTCGGCCGCCGAGCGCTCGCAGATCGCGCGGGAGCGGAGCGAGAAGGCGCCGTCCATCGCGTGGCCGTTCGTGTAGCGCGCCAGCAGGTTCGTCCACCAGTGGTCGCGCAGCAGCGGCGCGCCGGCGAAGTCGCAGTCGTCGACGAAGCTCCCGAGCCCGGGGCGGAGCGGGAAGGCGTCGTCCTGCACGACGAGGACGAGCGGCGTCGCGAAGCGCTCGTGCAGGCGCGTCGCCATGTCGACGCCCATCGTCTCGGGGCGGCCCGGGACGAGCGAGGGCTCCTCCTGGATCTCGAAGTGGATCCCGAACGGCTCCGCGAAGGCGCGCAGCGCCGGGGACGCGGCGTGCGTCACGACGACGGTGTGCAGGAACCCGCACTGCCGCCACGATTCGCGGATGGCGCACTCGAGGTACGGGAAGCGCTCCTCCTCCTGCGCCTCGGGGCGGAAATGGTAGGCGAGGAGGGTCACCTCGGAGGGGCCCGTCGCGGGGACGGGCAGCTCCCGGTCGCGGAGCAGGCGCTCGCGCTGCCACTCGCGCAGCAGGTCGGCGCCCTTCTTCTCCGTGTTCTTCTTCTTCCGGCGGCTCATGCGGTCGGCCTCGGGGCTGGGCGCGCTAGACGCCGGAGAAGGCGTTGAACCCGCCGTCGATCGGCAGGACGACGCCGGTCACGAACGCCGCGGCCTTGTCGTCGAGCAGCCACAGCACGGCGCCGACGAGGTCCTCCGGGTCGCCGAAGCGGCCCATCGGCGTGAGCGACATGATCTTGTTGCCGCGCGCGGTGAGCGAGCCGTCCGGGTTCGTGAGCAGCGCGCGGTTCTGGTCCGTGAGGAAGAAGCCGGGCGCGATGGCGTTCACGCGGACCCCGGCCTGCGAGAAGTGCACCGCGAGCCACTGCGTGAAGTTCGAGACGCCGGCCTTCGCCGCCGAGTAGGCGGGGATCTTCGTGAGCGGGCGGAACGCGTTCATCGACGAGATGTTGAGGATCGTGCCGCGGCCGCGCTCGACCATCCCCTTCGTGAAGACCTGCGTCGGCAGGAGCGTGCCGAGGATGTTGAGGTTGAAGACGAACTGGATGCCGGCCGGGTCGAGGTCGTAGAACGTCTTGAGCCCGGGGTCGGCGGCCGCGAGGTCCGCGGCCGTGAGGCGCTCGTTGGAGGTCGTGCCCTTCGGGTGGTTTCCGCCGGCGCCGTTGAGCAGCACGTCGACCGGGCCGAGGTCGGCCTCGACCGCGGCGCGGGTCGCCTCGAGCGACTCCTTCTCGAGGACGTTGCAGGCATAGCCCTTCGCGACGCCGCCCTCGGCGACGATCGCGTCGGCGACCTTCCTCGCGGCCTCCTCGCGGAGGTCCAGGACGGCCACCTTGGCGCCGGCCCTGGCGAGCGCGCGGGCGAGGGTGGAGCAGAGAACGCCGCCGCCGCCGGTGACGACGGCGACCTTGCCGGTGAGATCGTGCTTGTCGGGAATGTTCATGGGGAGAATCGGTTTTGGAGGTGTGGGGGAGATGGACTACTTGGCGGGGATGTAGATCTTCTGGCCGACGCGGATCTTCGAGGCGTCCTGGATGCCGCTGGCCTGCATGATCTCCTTCACGGTGCAGTTGAACGCATGGGCGATCTCGGAGAGGGTCTGGCCGGACTGGACCTCGTACTCGTAGTAGTCGCCGGCCGGCGCGGTGCCGGAGGGGCGGCCGGAGGAGCCGCCGCCGGAGGGGCGCGACTGCGCGGCCTGGCGCACGGCCTGCTGGATCTGCCGCTCCGTGCGGGCGTCGGAGGCGGCGATGGCCTTGTTCACCTCGGAGACGATCGCCTGGTGCTCGGAGGAGACGGCCGCGGTGATGGCCTGCGGGACCTTCGCGAGCTGGCCCTCGAGCGCGGCGACGCGGTTGCGCAGCGTCGCGATCTCGGTGCGGAGCGCGACGACGTCCTGCCCGCGCGCGTCGTTCGCGGCGGTGTTCTGCGCGGAGCGCGTCGCGACGTCGTTCATCGACGTGCCGACGTCGTCCAGCTCGTTGCGGAGCGAGCGGTTCTGGTTCTGCAGCTCGCTGATCGTCTGCTCCATCCGCTGCATCCGGACCTGCTCCGGGGTCGGGCCCTTGGGCCCGCGCCCGAAGACGAGCCGCCCGGTGGCGGGGTCCGTGTAGCAGCCGGTCGCGAGCAGCGCGGCGGCGGCGAGGAGGAGCGCGGCGCGGCTACGCATTGCCCTGCTCCTTCTGCGCGGCGTAGATGCGCTGGACGCGGTCGGAGATGTCCTTGTATGTGACGTCCGCGCGGTAGATCTCCTTGAAGTACTTGGAGGCGTCGTCGAGGCGGCCCTCCTTCTCGTAGAGCTCGCCGAGCATGTAGAACACGTCCATCTTCTGCTTGTCCATCGAGGGCAGGAGCTCGAGCGAGGACTTGAGCTGCTCGATCGCCATGTCCACCATGCCCTTCTCGACGAAGCAGTGCGCCATGAGGTAGAGCGAGGCGACGCGGTCCTTCGGGGAGCGCTGCGAGATCTGGAACTGCTGCAGCGCCTCGTCGACGAGGCCGGGGTCGCGGTCGCGGTACTTCCAGTACTGCTCGCCGAGCTGGAAGCGCAGGTGCTGGTCGTTGGGGTAGCGCTGGACGCGGTCCGCGATGTCGTCGAAGACGTACTGGTCGCGCTCGGCCTGGAGGGCGTCGGCCTGCTCGGCCTGGCCGGCCTCGCGCAGCGCCGCGATGTCGGTGTCGTACTTCTCGGTCTTGACGGCGGCGTAGCGCAGGTCGAGCTGCGGGTCCTGGCCGACGACCGCGCGGCACTTGTCGATCGCGGCGAGCGCCTCGTCGTACTGCTTCTGCTGGAGGTAGAGGTTGACGAGCGCGAGGTAGTAGTTGACGTTCTTCGGCTCCTTCTCGATCTTGCGGAGCGTCTCGGCGATGATCTTCTGCGCGTCGTCCGCGGTCTTGACGGACTTGTTGGCGGCATCGAGCTCCTCGACCATCTTCTTGTCCTGGAACGCCTTGCGGAAGTCGCCGGCCTCGGCCGCCTCCTCCCACGTGCCGGACGTGTTGAGCGCCTCGGCGTCCTTGAGCATCTTGCCGATCGCGGCGTCCGTCGGGCGGGCGCGGTGGACGATGTCGAAGCACTCGACGGCCTTCGGATAGTTCTTCGTCTGGAAGTAGAGCTGGCCGAGGACGAGCGTCGCGTCGACGTCGTTCGCGGGGATGTGCTCCTTCGCCAGCTCCATCGTCATCAGGCCCGCTGAGCTGCGCCCGGCGGCGATCGCGGTCTCCGCAAAGAGCTTCACGAAGTGGATGTTGAGCGGGTCGTTGAGGAGCAGCTTCTCGCACTCGACGAGCGCCTCGGCGAACTTCTGCTTCTTCACGAGCCCGGCGATCTTCATCTTCGGGAAGAAGGCCTGCGCGGCCGCGAGGGGGCTCACCGCCACCTTGCCGTTGTGCTTGAGGAGGTAGCGGCCGATCTCCGCCTTGCGCAGGTCGGTGCGCGCCTGCAGGAACCACGGGCAGGCCGTGACGCAGCGCAGCAGGAGGTCGATCGCCAGGTCGGGGTTGCGCTCGAGCGAGCCCTGGGCCTTGATGTGGAGGTTGCGGATGTTCTGGGGGACGGGCTTCTCGGGCTCCTCGGCGGGGGCCTGGACCTCGGTGGTTTCGTCTGCCATTGGGTAGGTTCCGGATGGGTGAAAGGGTTGTCGCAAAACGGACGGCTCCCACGCGGGAGCCGTTTTCCGCAAGTCCGGGAATCATCCCACGAAAGAGGCCGGTTGTCAAGAAGCCCCGGCGCGCGTATACTTCGCCCCCCGTCGCCCGGCCGGGTGGCGGAATGGCAGACGCAGGGGACTTAAAATCCCTTTCTCGCAAGAGAGTGCGGGTTCGATCCCCGCCCCGGCCAGTCCCCTACAGGACTTCGCAGGCGGGAAGCGCCCCGGCGAGCGGGCGCGCCCACGCGAGGAAGGCGGGCGTGACGTCGTGGCCGTTCTTCGCGATGAACGCGTCGGGCATCGACTTGGTGTTCTTCGCGACGGCCTGCACGGGCCGCGCCTCGAACGTCACGGCGTACTTCCTCCCGGGCTTCCGGAGGATCACGACCGTCGCGCTCTCGGCGGCGGCGCCCGCCTTGGCGCGGGCGAGCGCGTGGCGAACGGCGACCTCGCCGACGGCGCGCGCCTCGGCGGAGTCCGTGGGGCTCGCCAGGCCGGGGAACGTGCGCTGCAGGTAGCCGAAGGTGTCGGCGCGCACGCGCCGGATGCCGGTCTTCTCCTTGACGGCCCGCGCGAGCAGGTCGCCGAGCGAGCCGGTTCCGGAGAGCTGGAGGTTGCCGTGCGAGTCGCGCTCGCTCGAGAACTTCGCGGCGACGAGCGTTCCCTTCGCGTCGCGGATGCCCTCGGACACCGCCACGACGCAGCGGCCGAACTTCGCGACGCACGCCTTGACGTCCGCCGTGAAGCGCGGGATCGAGAACGGGCGCTCGGGAAGGTAGACGAGGTGCGGGCCGTCGTCCGGCCGCTGGCGCGCGAGCGCGGAGGCCGCCGCGAGGAAGCCCGCGTCGCGCCCCATCACGACGTCGATCTTCACGCCGCCGAGCGCGCGGTTGTCGAGGTCGTCGCCGCGGAAGGCGCACGCGACGAAACGCGCGGCCGAGCCGTAGCCGGGCGTGTGGTCGTTCACCAGGAGGTCGCAGTCGATCGTCTTCGGGACGTGCACGACCTGCAGCGGCGCGCCCGTCGCG